>JAUQOX010000116.1 GCA_030550695.1 Gemmatimonadota bacterium
GGGGCGATAGGCGGAGGCCGCCAGCAAGAGGGCGAAGGAGAGAGCCAGGAGGCGGGAGGATCGGAAACTACCGGGGGGCCGGAGGGCCTCGGCCACCAGGAGCAGGAGGAGGAGGTCCACCACCGGCGGGACCATGTCGCCCCGATAGAGGAGGGCGAGGAGGGCCACCCGGCCAAGAAGGACAAGGGCCAAGGCCACGATGAGCCGTTCCAGCGCCGGTACGACCCGGGGGGACGGGTGCCAAATCAGGGACAGGAGCAGGGCGCCGGACGCCAGGAGGGGGGTGGGAGCCCCCACACCGGATCCTACCCAGAACGCCAGGAGAGCCACCAGGACCGTGAGGATCACCGAGCGGCGGTGCAGGGCGGGCAGGCTCATCAGGCCTTCTTGCCGGGGCGGGAGCAACCGCTTGAGGTCCCCTGGTAGGGAAGCCTGGACGGGGGGTCCGCCATGAGACACCACCGGGGGTGGGTAGGGGGAACGAAGGGTGGGGCATCGGGACGGAACTCCACGAGGGCCAAGGCGTCCATCACTCTCCGAAACTGGACTTCCCCTTCCCCCGGCTCCACCCGAACGCCCTGGGTGGCGAGGCCGAAGCGGCGGCCCTCCCGAAAGGCATTACGGGCAAGGTCGGCGGCAACCTCCACCAAGGCTTCCGCCTCCTCCCCGGGCGCTCGCCGCAAGTCCAGACAAATCCACACGCTTTGGGTTTCCCCTCCCCCGTACTCCCGGACCACTGGCGCGCCCAAACGTGCGGTGGTGCGCCAGTGGATGTCCCGAGGCTCGTCCCCCGGCCGGTAGGGCCGGAGAGCCCGGTATTCGCCCCGGGCAAATGGGACCCTTACCGCGGGGCTCTGCCGTCGGCCTCCGCCCGAGGCGCCCTTCGGGGGGGGGTGGGGGGCTGGGCGGATCCGGGGCCAGACCAGAATTTCTGCGGGTGCCTCGAGGTTCCGCAGCTTCTCGAAGAACCCGAAAGGCGCCGTGGTGGACACAACCATGGCACTCAGGCGCACAACCCCCCGGCGGGGGAGCAGAAGGGAGCGGGCCGCCGTGCGAGTCTCTCCTTTTCCCAGGAAGGGCAGGGCAGCCCACCCCGGGTGGCCCTCCTCTCCGACCCGGAGGTTCAGGGCCGGAAAGCGGGAGGGACCCCGATCCACCTCGTAGGACACCCGGATAGGGTGTCCGGCGGAGGCCCTTTGGGGAACTTCCCGGCGGATGCGAATCCCTCCCACCACCTGTTCCGAAACCCAGGAACTCACAGCCATGAGGCCCAGCAGGATCCCTAGGAGCAGATAGAGGAGGTTGTTCCCTGTGTTGATGCCCGCCAGCCCCACGGCAGCGGCACCGGCGGTGAGGAAGAGGCCGGTCCGGGTGAACCGGATCCGCCGCCAGGACCAGAAACGCTTCCAGGCCCGCTTCCCTGGGCGGGCCTCGGGGGCCGGATGGGCCGCCGTCCTTCCGCCGGACCCGGGCCTAGGGGGGGAACGGTGCCCTCCGAAGGAAGCCGATCCCATCTCCTTCTCAAACGGGTAAGGGGACACCGGCCAGGATTTCTTCCAGCAAAGCCGACGCCTGCTCGTGGGCTTCGGCGGTGGCAGGCTCCGTTCCCAAAGGCACCAGCCGGTGGGCCAGGCAGGGAACCACCAAGGCCAAGATGTCGTCGGGGATCAGGAAGCCTCGCCCTCGGACCAGCGCAAGGGCCCGAGAGGCCCGGAACAGGGCCACGGCTCCCCGAGGGCTGACGCCCACCTGAAAGCGAGGGTCCCGCCGGGTCCGTTGGACGATGTCCAGGAGGTAGTCCAACAGGGCGGGGTCCGCCCGGACGTGATCCACCTGCTTCTGCAGCTCCAAGAGGGTGGAAGGGGGCAGAAGAGGCCTCAACGACTCGAGGCGGTGGCCGGTGCGATGGCTTTCCAAAAGGATTCTTCGTTCGGCCTCCCGGTCGGGGTAGCCGATGGTCAATCGCATGAGGAACCGGTCCAGTTGACTCTCGGGAAGGGGGTAGGTGCCATGATGTTCCAGAGGGTTCTGGGTGGCCAGCACCAGGAAGGGTTCCGGCAGGGGGAAGGTCCGGTCATCGATGGTCACCTTGCCCTCTTGCATGGCCTCCAGCAGCCCGCTCTGGGTTCGGGGAGGGGCCCGGTTGATTTCGTCGGCCAAGAGGATGTTGGTGAAGATAGGACCCGGCCGGGTCTCGAATTCCCCCGTGGTGGGGTTGAAGAGCGAAACCCCGAGGATGTCGGAGGGGAGGAGGTCGCTGGTGAACTGGATCCTGCGAAAGCTGAGCCCCAGGCTTCTGGCCAGGGCGTGGGCCAGAGTGGTCTTGCCCACCCCGGGCACGTCCTCGAAAAGGATGTGCCCCTGGGCCAACAGGGCAGCCAAGGCGAAGCGCACGACCTCGCGTTTGCCGTGGAACACGCCCTCGACCTGTTCCACCAGCCCTTCGAGGATCTTAGGATCGACAGGGGGGGTGTCGAGGGGGGCGGGGGACTCGGGCATGGTCGTTGCTCCGAGAGGGTGAGGATGGCAGGAAACGCCCTCAGGTCCAGGGACGTGATCGAGCCCTTGGAACCCGCCCCAATTTGAAAGGTTTCGGGAAACATCTACCGGCGTTGACACTACGAGGGGGCTCCCGTAGCTTCCCTGCCGTTTCCGTGCCGTTTCCTGGCCTTCGTTTTCGCAGCCAACGCCATTGGGCCTCGAGCGGGCTCTTGTGCCTATGAGAAGACCGTGGGGCGTCTTGGCCCTATCCGTTGTGGCGGTGTCCGCTGCCTCGGCTTTCATCAGCCTCCAGGGACCGCCTCCCTCCCCTCCCCCCTCGGGTGACCCGGTCCAGCCCATCGCGTTCCCCCACAACACCCATGCGGGCCAGTTCCGGATCGACTGCCAATATTGCCACTTCTCGGCGGAGCGTTCCTTGTCGGCCGGAATCCCCCCCGTGGAAAGCTGCATGGGCTGTCACACCGTCATTCAGGGCCGGAACCGACCCGAAGAGGTCAACAAGCTGAGGGAATACTGGAATCGGGGCGAGCCGATCCCATGGGTTCGGATCTACAAGGTTGCTGACCACGTGAGGTTCCCCCATATGCGGCACGTATCGCCCCAGGGGGGAAATCTCGACTGCAGCGAGTGCCACGGGGCCGTGGAGGAGATCGAAGTGATCCGCGGGGTGGCGCAACCCCTCACCATGGGCTGGTGCGTGGATTGCCACCGGAAGAAAGAGGCCTCCGTAGACTGTACCGTCTGTCATTACTGATGCAGGCCCATACCCGGGGTGAGGACGGGGTGGCGCAATCAAGCTGAAGGATGAGCGAAGTCCATGAGTGAAGGCATTCGGCGGCGGGATTTCCTCAAGGTGGTGGGGGCCGGGGGCGCGGGGGCGACCGTTCTGGGGTGTTCCACCCAGAAGATCGAGCGGCTTCTCCCTTACGTGGTAGCCGACGAAGAGATCACCCCCGGTGTGGCCACCTGGTACACGTCGGTCTGCGGAGAATGCCCCGCCGGATGCGGCGTTCTCGTCCGAACCCGGGAAGGCCGGGTGGTCAAGGTGGAGGGTAACCCCCAACATCCCATCTCCAAAGGGGCGCTCTGTCCCCGGGGGTATGCCTCCGTGCAAGGGTTGTACGACCCGGATCGGCTTCGGACTCCTCTGTTGAAGGAGGGAGGAGGTTTCCGACCCCTGAGCTGGGATGAGGCGGAAACCTTGTTGGCCCAGAAGATGGCCGAAGGGGGACGGACGCTGTTTCTCACCGGGCGTCTCGGCCCCTCCATGGAGGCTTTGGTGGAAGCCCTGGCTTCCTCCGTCCAGGGCCAGCGGGTCGAGTACGAGAGTCTCTCGGAGGCTCCCCTTCGGGAGGCCACGAGGTTGGCTTTCGGGGTGGACGACCTCCCGACCTACCACCTGGACCAGGCTCGCCTGATCTATTCCTTCGGGGCCGACTTTCTGGAGACCTGGCTGTCCCCCGTAGCGTACCATCGGGCCTTTGCTCGGATGGCCGGGGTGGACGACCATGCCTCCAAGGGGCGGCTGGTGTGGCTGGCACCTCGTCTTTCCCTTACCGGCCAGAATGCGGACGAGTGGGTCCCCCTCAAGCCCGGGTCCGAGGCGGCGGTGGCCCTGGCCATGGCGCACGTGATCGCCCGGGCCCGGGGAAATGCTGGACCTTACCAGGCGGTGTTGGACGCCTACCCGCCGGCCAGGGCGGAGAGCTTGGCCGGAGTCCCCGCCGCCGTCGTGGAGAGCCTGGCGGAGCGTTTCCTGGAGGAGGGACCAAGCCTGGCCCTGGGGCCGGGGGTGGCCGGGCACCACCGCCACGCCACCGGCGCCAACCTGGCCGTCCACGTCCTCAATTGGGTTGCGGGCAACGTCGGGAGGACTTTGAGCCTGGGCCAAAAGGACCAGGCAGCCCCCTCCCGCCCTTTCCGCGATCTGCAGGAAGCCCTGGCGGCCATGCCCGGCGTTGGTGTGGTGGTGGTGATGGGGACCAACCCCGCCTACAGCCTTCCCCCCTCCGCAGGGTTTCGGCAGGCCTTCGCTTCGGCAGGGTTCCGGGTGGCCTTCGCCACCGGCCTGGACGAGACGTCCGCCCTGTGCGACTTGATTTTGCCCGACCGGCATTTCCTGGAGGCTTGGGGGGACTCGGCTCCTCGGCCCGGCGTTTTTGCCCTTCAGCAACCGGCGATGCAGCCGGTGCCCCTTTTCGATTCCAAGCAAGCTGGGGATGTCCTCCTGTCCGTGGCACTTCGGCTGGGGAAGGACCTGGGCGGAGTCACGTTCTACGACTTCCTCCGGAGGCGCTGGCAGGGGGTAGCGGCGGAGGCAGGACATGGAGGGCCTTTCGAGGATTTCTGGAGAGAGGCCCTCAGGAAGGGCGTGGTGGAAATCGAGACCCGGCCGACACAGGAGTCCCCGGGGCTTCGACCCCCGGAAGCCTCCGTCAGCTTCGAGCCGCCGGATCTTGAGGGGGCGGGCGAGTTCGCCCTCCTGGTGTACCCCTCGCCCCGCTTCGGAGACGGACGCCAGGCGAACCGCCCCTGGCTCCAGGAGCTCCCGGATCCGGTCAGCAAGATGACCTGGCACTCCTGGGTGGAACTGAACCCCAGGGCCGGCGAGCGCCTGGGTCTCCGGAACGGCGATATGGTGGTTCTCCGTTCCTCTTATGGCCAGGTGGAGGTACCGGTCTGGTTGTATCCGGGGATCCGAGAGGATGTGGTAGCCCTTGCCATGGGAGGAGGCCACGAAGAATTCGGCCGTTTCGCCAAGGGGAAGGGCGTCAACCCCATGGTCCTCCTGCCCACGGTTCTGGACGAGGTCTCCGGAACGCTGAGCAAGGTCGTGGTGCGCGTTTCCCTGGAACCCACGGGAGTGCGGAGGCTCCTGGCCACCACCGAAGGTTCGGCGGACCAAAGGGGACGGCCGATTGCGCCGGCGGTCTCGCTGGCAGCTCTGACCGGAGGGGGAGACAAGGGGCACGGCAAGGGCCACCATCCCGACCTCCGGGAACTGCAGGGGAAGGGTGGTTTCGTGCCGGTCCCCACGGAAGGAAGGCCGGAGGATTTCCCCTTGGAAGGGAGTCGTTACGGCGAGTACGATCCGGAAGAGAAACCCCGCTGGGCCATGGTCCTGGACCTGGACCGGTGCACGGGCTGTAGCGCCTGTGTCACGGCCTGCCAGTCGGAGAACAACGTCCCTTGGGTGGGAGAGGAACAGGTGATGCGGGGTCGGGAAATGCATTGGATCCGGATGGAGCGCTACTACGAAGCCGTGGACGCTTCCCACCCCGGACCTGTGGACATCCGTTTCCTTCCCATGCTCTGCCAGCACTGCGGGAACGCCCCCTGCGAACCGGTCTGTCCGGTATATGCAGCTTACCACACCCCAGAGGGGCTCAACGCCCAGGTCTACAACCGCTGTGTGGGGACGAGGTACTGCGCCAACAACTGCCCGTACAAGGTCCGGGTGTTCAACTGGTTCACCTTCACCGACGTCCCGGAGCCCATGAACTGGGCCTACAACCCCGACGTGACGGTGCGGAGCAGCGGAGTCATGGAAAAGTGCTCCTTCTGCGTCCACCGCATCCGGGAAGCCCAGAACCGGGCTCGTCTGGAGGGTCGGCGGCCCTTGCAAGACGGGGAGGTGGTCACGGCCTGCCAGCAGAGCTGTCCGGCCGAAGCCATTGTCTTCGGCAACATTCGGGACCCCAGGTCGCGGGTCTCCCAGCTCGCCCGGAACGGGAGGGCCTACCGCGTCCTGGACGAACACATCAATACCCAGCCGGCGGTGATCTACCTGAAGAAGGTCACCTTCCACGAAGCTCCCGAAGGGGAGCACTGACGCCTCCCGGCCTCGTTATGTCTTCACAGGGACCTTCATGGCGACGGTAACCAGCGAGCAGGAACGGGGAGCCCTTACCCACCCGGATGTGCAGTCCTTCTCCCAGGTCAACCGGGATATCCTGAAAGTCCTTTCCCGACCCGGGAGGGGCTGGTGGGCCCTCTTCCTGGCCGCCACGGCGGGGATGGTGGTGTTTTTCGGTGCGTGGGGGTATCTGGTGGCCAGGGGCATGGGAGTGGCGGGCTTGAACAACCCTGTGGGGTGGGGCGCCCTCATCACCACCTTCGTCTTCTGGGTGGGGATCGCCCACTCCGGAACCCTCATTTCAGCCATCCTGTTCCTTTTTCGAGCCCCCTGGCGGCAGTCCATCTATCGGGCCGCCGAGGCCATGACGGTCTTCGCCGTCATGACGGCAGGGCTGTTCCCCTTGATCCACTTGGGACGGGTTTGGCACGGCTATTGGCTGATCCCCTACCCCAACGAGCGGTTCCTTTGGCCCAACTTCCGCTCCCCCCTCCTTTGGGACGTTTTCGCGGTCACCACCTACTTCACCGTTTCGGCGGTCTTCTTCTATCTGGGGACCATCCCGGATGTGGCGGCCGCACGGGACCAGGCCAAAGGCTTGCGGAGGAAGCTCTATGAGCTGGTCTCTCTAGGGTGGCGGGGAACGGACCGGGAGTGGCACCACTTCGGGAAGGCCTACGTGTTTCTGGCGGCCTTCGCCACCCCGTTGGTCCTGTCGGTGCACTCGGTGGTCTCATGGGACTTCGCCATGTCCATCGTCCCCGGCTGGCACGCCACCATCTTTGCTCCCTACTTCGTGGCGGGGGCCATCTTCTCCGGGGTGGCCATGGTGATCACCCTTGCTGTGCCCATGCGGAAGCTCTTCAAACTGGAGGCTTATCTCACGGTCCGGCATTTCGACGCCATGGCCAAGCTCCTGATCCTCACCTCCCTGATCGTTCTGTACGCCTACCTGACCGAGTTCTTTATGGCCTGGTACAGCGGGGAGGAGGTGGAGCGATCCAGCTTTTGGAACCGGGTGTTCGGGCCTTATTGGTGGGCTACCTGGACGATGTTGGTCTGCAACGGCCTTGTGCCCGTTTTGCTTTGGTTCCGGCGGGTGCGCCGTTCCATCCCGGCCCTCTTCGTCATTTCCATCTTCATCAACATCGGGATGTGGTTCGAGCGGTTCGTCATCATCGTGACTTCCCTCTCCCACGAATACATTCCTTTTGCCTTCGGGATGTACCGGCCTACCTGGGTGGAAATGGCCATCGTGCTGGGGAGCTTCGGCTGGTTCTTCTTCTGGTTCCTCATCTTCACCCGGGTCCTCCCCCCCGTGGCCATTGCCGAGTTGAAAGAGGTCCTTCCGGCACCCTTCCGCCGTGGGGCGGAGAAGGAGGCGGCCGCATGACCGAGCGGCGGGGAATCCTGGCCTCCTATGACTATTTGGATTCGGCCGTGGAGGCCATCGAAGCCTTGCGGCAGGCGGGTTTCAAGAGAAAGGAAATCCGGGCCTTTGCGCCGGTCCCCGAGCACCAGTTGGAACATGCCATGGGATACCGCCAGAGTCCGGTGCGGGTTTTCGCCTTTACCGGAGCCCTGACAGGGACGGCCACCGGCTTCGCCCTGGCTATGTTCACCTCCATGGACTGGCCCCTGGTGACGGGCGGGAAGCCCATCGTTTCCATCCCGGCCTTCGTGGTGATCGGCTTCGAGCTCACCATCCTGTTCGGGGCCCTGGCTACCGTCCTGGGGTTCTTCATCAACGCCGGACTGCCGAAATGGAAATCGAGGGTCATCTACGATCCCGAGTTCAGTTCGGGGCGCTTCGGCGTGTATGTATCCGCCAGTCAGGACCGCCTGGAAAGGGCTCGTGAAATCCTCGTGGCCCAGGAGCCGGCAGAGGTCCGGGAAGATTCGGAGGGGTGGGGCCATGCCTGAGAACGTACCAAGGGCAGGAGGAGGCGCGCGTGGCCGGAGGGAGGAGGGGAGTGGTGGGCGGCCTTCCGCCGGGAAGAGAGACTGGCCGGAGGCTTCGGCGCGGGCTTGGGCCAGGGCGGGGCGGGTAG
>JAUQOX010000117.1 GCA_030550695.1 Gemmatimonadota bacterium
CAAGTCCTGCGCCCGGTCCGGATCGCCGGTGCGGCGGGCGATGAAGTTGAGGAGCCGGTCCCGGTAACGATGATAAAGTTCCTGGAACGATCCCGGCCGACCCTCCAGATGAGCCTCCACCAGCTCTTCGTCCGTGAGGTCGGCGAGGGGGCGAACGTCCCTGAGGAGATCCTGGTCCGGGAGAGTCAGCTTGGGCATCGGAACCATCCTGGAGGAAGAGGACCTGGAGGGCCCCTCCCCTCCGTGGTCGGCTTCTGGATTCCTTTTGAGTTTGAAATATGCTTTCCTGCGTCTCCCCCGGCAAGGGGCGCCGGCGCGGTACAGGTTGCTTCCTCGGACGGGTGTTTCGACATTAGCCTTGCATACCCAGGCGAACGCCCGGGTCGGGAAGACCCGGCCAAGCGTGAGGAATCCCCGGCGGTGTCCGAACCTCCTCCAGCCCAACCCCGTTCCGCGCCGTCCGAGCCGGGAAGGACCCCGGGTTCCCTGTCCGGCTCACGACAAGGGAAGGCTCAGGTGGCCGCATCGGTGGCCCTGGCCCTTCTGGAGGCCATCCGACTTCAAGACGCCCCGGGTGAGGTGCTGGACGACGAGGACCCCGCGAAAACCCTTCCTCGGCGCCTCGGCCTGAACGATGTGGTGGAGGCTCAGATCCGGAGGTACCGGGATGAAGCCCGCCGGCACAAGCGGATCACCGAGGGGCAGATCTTGGACCTCGTTCGGCTGGTGGTTCGTCGTCCCGACGCTGAAGAGGTCTTCTTCCGGGCAGGGGAGATGCTGGGCTCGGCCACTCGGGGTCCCTCGTGGGTCTGGCGCCTCCTGCCCCTGGGGATCCGGCTTGCCCTGGCTCGTCGGAGAGTCCGTCGGGCCCTCCGGGGCCTCTTTCGAAGGCGGTTGGGGGGCTTCGGCCGGGGGCCGTTCCGTCTGGAGGCCCGAGGGCATTTCCTTCTGGAGCTCGACCCCGGCGGAGACGCTTGTCATCTCGTTTCGGGTTTGGCCCAGGGGTACCTGATCGGCCTCTTGGGGAAGGGGGCCCGCGTACGGCACTCGCCCTGCCAGGCGTTGGGTGGGGAACACTGCGCCTGGGTCCTGGAGTCGTCCGAGGATCCAACGGGGGGTTGAGGGGTGCTCAAGCCGGTGGGCTGATGCCTTCCCCTTTGACACCCATGCGGCATAGGGAGGTGGTCATGTTGTCTTCGGGCGATCTGGCTCCCGATTTCGTCCTACCCTCCGATGAGGGACGCCCCGTTCGGTTGTCGGACTTCCGGGGCAAGCGGGTGGTCCTCTACTTCTATCCCAAGGATGACACCCCCGGGTGTACCACCCAGGCCTGTGATCTCCGGGACCATCTCGGGGTGTTGCAGGAACTCGGGGCGGTGGTTCTGGGCGTTTCCCCCGACCCGGTGGCCTCCCATGGAAAGTTCCGGCAGAAGTATGGCCTGAACTTCCCTCTCCTTTCCGACGAAGAGCATCGGGTTGCCGAGACCTACGGGGTCTGGAAGGAGAAGAACCTTTACGGGAAGAAGACCTGGGGCATCGAGCGGAGCACCTTCCTCATCGACGAAGAGGGTCGGATTCGGGAGGTATGGAGGAAGGTAAACCCCAAGGGGCATGCCGAGCGGGTGCGGGAAGCGCTGGCCAACATGGGCTGAGGAGGGGCCGGGCCCCTTCGCTGGGCCCGGACTCCTTGCGTTAGCCCCTTCCTGCCTCAGTCAAGACCGAGGGCCTGGTGGACCTTGTAGATACACAGGTCTTGAACGAACGTGATCCCCTCGGCGCGAGCCCGTTGGGCGATCTCGTCGGCCCGGATCCCCTCCTGTAGCCAGATCACCGGCCTTTCCGGCCGAGCCATGGCCGCCTGGGCCACCCCAGCGGCCTCTTGAGAGGGGCGAAACACCAGGACCAGATCCACGGGCTCCGTCACCTCGGCCAGACTCGCCCGAGTTTCCCTTCCCAGAATCCGGTCGGTGGCCGGCGTTACGGGAATGATCTCGAATCCTCGGGCGGCCAGATAGGCAGGGATCCGCCGGGCCGGCTTCTGGGGATCTCGGGAGATCCCGACCACCGCCACCTTCTTGGCGCTTTCCAGGATCTCCCGCAGCCGCAGGGGCCCCGGATTCCCCGGGTCACGACTCTCGTCCAGGATTTCCCGGAGTCGATCGAGGTTGGTCATAGGGCGAAGGTTCCTTCCCGAAGGAGACGCTTCGGCCGGCGGCGGTCTTCGTCGAGCCGCCGGGCCGTGGGGTTACAGGTAGCCGTAGACATGGTAGAGGAGGAAATAGACCAAGAGACCTGTGGCCGATACGTAGATCCAGAGGGGCAACGTCCAGCGGGCCCAACGACGGTGCTCCTGGAACCGGCTTCGCAAGGCCAGGAAAAGAACCCGCAGAACCAGCGGTACGATGGCGGCGGCCAGGATCATGTGGGAAAACAAGATGGCATAGTAGACCACCTTGGCCACTCCCTCGCCGGCAAAACGATGGGTGCCGGTGACGGAGAATCTCAGGAGGTAGAAGATCAAGAAGAGCGCCGACGCCGCCACGGCGGCCGCCATGGCCCTCCGGTGAGCCGTGGGGTTGTTCCGTCGGATGGCCCCATAGCCCGCAAGCAAAAGGACGAGGCTGGTGAAATTGAGGGCGGCGTTGACGCGGGCGAGAAGGTCACCCAAGGCTTCAGCGGTCATGGGCTACCCGAGTTCCAGCCCCAAGGACGGGCTCCCCCCCGGAGGCCGGGCCGGGCCCCGGGGCCCAGGTCAGGGTCAGAAGGGCCGTGAGGGTGGCCAGGAGGGAGGCGGCGAGAAGGGTGTGCAGGGAAACCGGTACCGGGTCCAAGCGCTCCCCTACGGACCAAAAGCCGACGAGGACCTGGGCAGAAACCAGGCCGGCGGCCAGAACCCCCAGTCGTCGGGTTCGCGGCGTGCCGCCACGCCGAAAAGCCCAGTGGGACACGGTGAGGACCACCCCCAAGAGGAAGACCCCCAGCACTCGATGTGCGAAGTGAAGGGCTACCAGAGGGTGCTCCAAAGGGGGAATCCACCGCCCCAGGCACAGGGGGATATCCGGGCAAGCCATCCCGGCGTCGGTGTGCCGGACCAGCGCCCCGAGCAAGGATTGGGCAAACACCAGTCCGACGGCCCCCCCGGCACCGAGGCGGAGAAGACGACGCGAGGAAGCGACCGGTCCGACGGCGTTGTCCCAGCCGGGCCCAGAAGCCGTGGCCATGGCCGTGTTCAAGGCGAGGAAAAGGAAGGCCAAGGCCAGATGGGATGAGGACACGGCGGTGGGCAGGCCCCAAAGAACCGTGAGGCCCCCAAGGACGGATTGAACCAGGAGCAGCCCGAGCCCGAGGAGTCCCGCCTTCCGAAGCCACAAAAAACGAGGAGGTTCCCGAAACAGGAGCCATACGGAAGCGCCGAAGAGGACCAGGAGGCCCCCGGCCACCAGGCGATGGAGGTGCTCCCAGAACACTCCCCCCACCATCTCGGGGAAGAAGGAGCCGTAACAGGTAGGCCAATCGGGGCAAGCCAGGGAAGACTCCGTGGCGTGGACAGCGCTTCCCAGCCAGAGAAGGCCGAGGGTCCACCCAATGGTGACTTGCAAGGCTCTCGGGTGTTCCAAACGGTTCATAGCCCCCCAATACCCGGGCGCCCATGGATTGGGTCCACACCTTCCGCTATGTTGAAAGCTCCTCCCGCGCGAGCCCCCCGAAGGAAGGCGACGGCCCTCCCCTCCCCTCTCCGGTGATCTTCGGCCATGGACAGGTTGAGCCCACAGGCACAACAGGAGCCCCGCCCAAGCCCGAAGGAGACGTTCGGGCTTCTGGCCCTCTTGGGGCCCCGGCTGAAGCCCCACCGCCGGGCCCTCGGGGTGGCGGCGGTCCTTCTGCTTGTCTCCACCGGCATCGGCCTTGCCTTTCCCCTCGTGGTCCGACGTCTCTTGGACGCTGCCTTCTTGGCCGGCGACGGGACCCTGTTGAACCTCATCGCTTTGGGGCTCCTCGGCCTTTTCGCCGTGCAGGCGATGGTGAACTTCTTCCAGAGCTACCTCATTGCGGCCACCTCGGAAAAGGTGGTAGCGGATCTGCGGCGCGACCTCTTCAGGACTCTGGTCTATCAGCCCCCCGGTTTCTTCGATGTCAGGCGGGTGGGCGAACTCACGTCCAGGATCTCCTCCGACACCGGCCTTATTCAGGGCGTTCTCCGCTTCGGCATTCCCGAACTCCTGCGGCAGGGGATTTTCCTGGTCGGTGCCCTGGTCCTTGTCACCATCACCCATCCCCATCTCACCCTGGTGACCCTGACCGCCATTCCCCTGGCGGCGCTGATAGGTTGGGCCTTCGGCCGACGAGTCCGGAAGCTTACCACCGCCATCCAGGACCTCCTGGCTCAAGCCGTGGCCCGGGCGGAACAGGTCTTCACCCAGATCCGGACGGTCCAGGCCTTTGGGCGGGAAAATTGGGAGGAGGCACGGTTTGGGGCCGCCGTGACCAAGGTCCGGGACGAAGGCTTGCGAAGGGCCGTAGCCCGGGCTGCCCTTACCGGGGCCGTGACCTTTGCCGCCTTCGGGGCGGTGGTGCTGGTCCTTTGGGAAGGAGGGCGTCTGGTGTTGGCCGGGGCCCTGACGCCGGGCACGCTGGTGGCGTTTCTCCTCTATGCCGTGTTCATCGCCGGCGCAGTGACCTCCTTGGCGGGTTTTTGGGGAAATCTGCAGGAGGCCGCAGGGGCGGCCCGTAGGATTTTCGAGTTGATGAGTCTGCCCCGGGCCATTGCCGATCCCCCCAAACCGAAGCCGCTCCCCTTCCCGCCCCGGGGAGAGATCCGATACAGGGGGGTGAGCTTCCGCTATGGTCCGCACCTGCCCTGGGTGCTCCAGGATATTCACCTCCACATCCGGGAGGGCGAGCAGGTGGCCTTGGTGGGAACCTCCGGAGCGGGGAAGAGCACCCTGGCGTCGCTGATCCCCCGCTTCTACGACGTGACCGCAGGAGAACTCCTGGTGGACGGGCTGGACGTGCGGGCGGTGGCCCTGGCGGATCTGCGGAGTCGGATCGGCGTGGTGCCCCAAGAGCCCATGTTGTTTGCCGGGACCATCATGGAAAACCTGGCCTACGGGAAACCGGAAGCCAGCGAGGCTGAGATTGTGGAAGCCGCCAAGGCGGCTCATGCCCACGAGTTCATCTCCGCTCTTCCCGCAGGCTATCAGCAGATTGTGGGAGAACGAGGGGTAACCCTTTCCGCCGGTCAGCGGCAACGGGTGGCGATAGCCAGGGTCATGCTCCGGCGCCCCGCCATCCTGATCTTGGACGAGGCTTCTTCCAGTTTGGATGCCGAGAGCGAAGCCTTGGTCCAGGACGCGCTGGAGCGGCTCATGGCGGAGCGGACTACCGTGGTCATCGCTCACCGGCTGTCCACGGTGATCCGGGCGGACCGCATTCTGGTCTTGGATGGCGGACGAATCGTGGACGAAGGTACCCATGGGGAGTTGTTGGGCCGGAATGACGTTTACCGAAGATTGTACCAGCGACAGTTCGAGGATGCCCTGGCCTCCGCCCGGGGGAACGGGGGGGGATCGAGGGTCCTGTGAAGCGCCAGGAAGGAGCCGTGTGAGGATGGTCGGAACTCTGAGACGGAGCAGGTGGGTGGTGTCCGTTCTGCTGGGGGCAACAGTGCTCGGCGGTACGCCGGTCCGGGGTCAGTACCAACAACCGCCGCCCCCCCCCGCTTATGCCCTGAAAGGGGTGACCGTGCATTATGCCGACGGCCGCGTGCAGGCGGGCGTAAATGTCGTTGTGCGAAGGGGGTTTTTGGCCGCCTTGGCCCCCGGGGCGGAGATACCCCCCGACGCCACCCTCCTGGAAGGGGATTCCTTGCATGTATACCCTGGTCTGGTGGATGGCCATGGAAAAGCGGGTTTGAGCTTGCCCCAACCCCCCGACCGCTCCGGCGTCGCTCCCTGGAATCCCCCTCGAGCTCTACAGGGGTTCACACCTCACCGACTGGCGGCTTGGTATCTGACGGGCGCCGGTCCTGAGGGCAGGGACAATCGGAGGGCGGGCGTGGTGGCCGCCGCCGTCCACCCCTCCGGTGGGATGGCCCCCGGCCAAAGCAGCGTCTTGGTCTTCCGCAAGGGTGCCTCCACTCCTTGGGAAACCGTTGCCCGCTCCAGTGCCGGTCTGGCTTTCAGCTTCGAAGGGGCCCGGGGGGTCTACCCCAGCACGCTCTTTGCCGTCATGGCTTATTTCCGCCAAGCGTTCCTGGATGCTGCCCGATACGGCCTGGCCCTTACCGAGTATGCCCGGAGCCCCGACGGGCTGATCATGCCCGCCTGGGACCCGGACCTGGAGGTGCTCCGGCGGGCGGCAACGGGCGAAATGCCGGTGTTCTTTTCCGCAGAGACAGTGGAGGATATCCGCAGGGTCTTGAGCCTTTCCCAGGAGATCGGTTTCCAGCCGGTCATCCTCGGGGGGGAAGAAGCGTGGAAGGTCAGTTCGTTGCTGCGGGAACGGAAGATCCCGGTGTTCGTTTCCGTAGCTTTTCCCGCCGCCAGAGAATGGAGGCCGGGTGCTCCCGGAGGGGAAGGTGAGGCGGCTTTGGGGCCCGCGGCCCTGCGGGAGAAGGAGAGGTTGGAGAACGCCTACGCCAACGCGGCCCGTCTGGTTCAAGCGGGAGTGACGGTAGCCCTGACGAGCGGAGGAAGGGGGGGAGACTTCCGGGAAGGGGTGGCCAAGGCCATAGAATACGGCCTTCCGGAGACCGAAGCGTTGAAAGCGGTAACGGCCGTCCCGGCAAACCTGCTGGGGGTTCCCCACCTCCCCGTCCTCCGGCAGGGTGTTGCGGCAACCTTCGTGGTGACGGACGGTCCCCTGTTCCGAAAGGGAACGCAGGTGCTTTGGACATTCGTGGAGGGGGAGGTAGAGGTGGGGAGTGGAGGCGCCCAGGGCGCTGCGGGCGCCGGCGGCGGGACTCTCCAGGTGGCCGGGAGCTGGCAGGTTCAGGTGGCCGCCCAAGGGATGACCCTTCCCTTTACCATGGAACTCACGCAGGAAGGGAGCAGTTTCCGGGGAACCATGAAAAGTGCCGAGATGGGATCCGAGGCCCGGGTGGAGAACGGAAGGATCGAGGGAAACAGCTTGACCTTTACTCTGGTGGTGACCATGGGAACCGAGAGCTTCGGTCTCGAGGCCACCGGCACCATCCAGGGCGACCGCTTGACAGGATCTGCAAGAGGGGGATCCTTGGGCGACTTCACCTTCACCGCTGTCAGGAAGCCCTCTGACCAAGGAGGTGTACGATGAGGCAGTGGGCCCCGCTGGTTGTTCCGATTCTGCTTGTGACTTCCCTGACGGTGGATCCAGCCTGGGCTCAATCCAGGGGAAGTGGCAGGCCTCCGAGGGCTGTAGCACCCGGGGCTCCATCGTGGGAGGTCCAGCTCCCCGCCGATGCACGGCTGTACCCCGTTGGGGATCTGTTCGTCCAGGATCTGGATGCCATCTGGACCGGAGCGGGCCGGGTATTGGAGAGGGCTTCCATTCTCATTCGGGATGGGGTCATCCGTGAGATCGGACCGGGCCTTGCTGCACCGGCGGGGATTCCGGTGGTGGACGGCCGGGGCCTCACGGCCATCCCGGGGCTGGTGGATGAACACAGCCACACGGCCATCCAATCCACCAATGAGGGGACGGTGCCCATCTCGGCGGAGGTCCGTATCCTGGACGTTCTGAATCCCAGGGACTTCAGTATCTATCGCGCTCTCTCGGGAGGAGTCACCACCGCCCGGGTCATGCACGGGAGCGCGAACCCCATCGGCGGAACCAGCGCCACCATCAAGATGCGTTGGGGAATGGACGATCCCCAGCAGCTCCTGGTACCCGGCGCTCCCATGTTCATCAAGTTTGCCTTGGGTGAGAACGTGACCCGCAAGGGCAGCACGGGAACCTCCGGCCCCACGCGCTTCCCGGCGTCCCGCCAAGGCGTGGAGGCTCTCTATGTGGAGGCGTTCACTGCGGCCCGAGAGTACCGGGAAACCTGGGAGCGTTACCGGCAGAACCCCCGGGCTTTCCGTATTCCTCCCCGCAGGGATCTGCGCCTGGAGACCTTGGTGGGTGTCTTGGAGGGGAGGATCCGGATCCATGCCCACTCCTACCGGGCCGACGAGATCTTGGCCCTCATGCGGGTGGCGGAACGTTTCGGCTTCAAGATCGACGTCATGACCCACGTGCTGGAAGGCTATCGGGTGGCCCGGGAAATGGCGGCCCATGGGGCGGGAGGATCCACCTTCTCCGACTGGTGGCATTACAAGCTGGAAGCCTTCGACGCTATCCCCCACAACGCCGCCCTCATGCATCAGCAGGGGGTGCTCACGGCTTTGAATTCGGACATTTCCTGGCTCCAGTCCTTCATGATCCA
>JAUQOX010000118.1 GCA_030550695.1 Gemmatimonadota bacterium
CGCTCCTGGCTTTTTTTTCGGAAGGTGACAAGGAAAACGGATAGGCAGGCAGCTAACCCCTGCACAACGGATCTCGCGAGGAGGATGCGGCCGAGAGGCCAGAGACGGTCATGCCCCGACAGACACCCTTACCGAACCTGAGAAACATCGGCATCATGGCCCACATCGATGCCGGCAAGACGACCACCACCGAAAGGATCCTGTTCTATACCGGCAAGGTCCATCGGATGGGGGAAGTGCACGAGGGCTCAGCTACCATGGATTTCATGGAGCAGGAGCGGGAACGGGGCATCACCATCACCTCGGCAGCCACTACGGCCCATTGGGTCCGGAATGGGGTGACTTATCGTATCAACATCATCGACACCCCCGGACACGTGGACTTTACCGCCGAAGTCGAGCGGTCTCTGCGGGTTCTGGACGGAGCTATTGCGGTCTTTTGCGGGGTGGGGGGTGTAGAGCCCCAGTCGGAAACGGTCTGGAGGCAGGCCGACCGGTACCGGGTGCCCCGGATCGCTTTCGTCAACAAGATGGACAGGGTCGGCGCGGACTTCGACAACGTGGTCCGCATGATGCGGGAGCGTTTAGGGGCCAACGCCCGGCCGGTACAGTACCCTCTGGGCGAAGGAGACCTCTTTACGGGGATGATCGACCTGGTGGCCATGAAGGCCATCGTGTACGAGGACGAACTGGGCTCCAAATACCACTGGGTTGAGATTCCCAAGTCCCTTCAGGAAAAGGCCCTCAACCTCAGGCATCAGCTGGTGGAGGCGGCGGTCGAGCACGACGACGCCCTGCTGGAAAAATACTTGGGCGGGGAGGAGCCGTCGGAGGAAGAGCTCCGCAAGGCCATCCGATCGGCCACCATTGCCGGGACGTTTTTCCCCGTCTTCTGCGGTTCGGCTTTCCGGAACAAGGGGGTACAACCGCTGCTGGATGGAGTCATCGATTACCTGCCTTCTCCGGTGGACATCCCCCCCATCAAGGGTCACCTTCCCCACCACGACGAGACCTTCGAGTATCGGGAAGCCCGGGACGACGCTCCGTTCAGCGCTCTGGCCTTCAAGATCATGTCGGATCCCTATGTGGGTAAGCTGACCTTCTTTAGGGTCTATTCCGGATCGATTCCCTCGGGGACGCACGTTCTCAACGCGACCCGCGGGCGGAAGGAGCGCATCGGTCGGCTGTTGCAGATGCATGCTGACAAGCGCGAGGAACGCGAAGAGGTCTATGCCGGCGATATTGCGGCAGCGGTGGGCCTCAAGGACGTGAAGACGGGCGACACGCTTTGCGATCCCGACCATCCCATCATCCTGGAGGCGATGAAGTTCCCCGAGCCGGTCATCAGCGTAGCGATCGAGCCTAAGACCAAGGCCGATCAGGACCGGCTGAGTACCGGCCTCGGAAAGCTCGCCGACGAAGATCCTACCTTCCGCGTTCATACCGATCCTGAAACCGGGCAGACTATTATCAGCGGGATGGGCGAGCTCCACCTCGAAATCATCGTAGACCGTCTTCGTCGCGAGTTCGGGGTCGAGGCACGGGTAGGTAAGCCGCAAGTGGCTTATCGCGAGACCATCCGCAAAGCCGCACAGAGGGTCGAAGGACGCTTCGTGCGTCAGACGGGTGGTAGAGGCCAGTATGGGCACGTGGTGATCAACATCGCGCCCGCGGAGCCCGGCTCCGGCTTCCTTTTCGAAGACAAGATCGTGGGGGGAGTGATTCCCAGGGAGTACATCGCTCCTGTTCAACAGGGGATCAGAGAGGCGCTGGAAAATGGCGTCCTGGCCGGTTATCCGGTGATCGACGTCAAGGTGGAACTGGTGGACGGGTCGTATCACGAGGTGGATTCCAGCGAAATGGCATTCAAAATAGCTGGTTCTCTGGCAGTCAAGGAGGCGATCCGGCGCTCCCAGCCCGTGCTGCTGGAGCCCATCATGAACGTCGAGGTGGTAACCCCTGCGGAATACATGGGGGACATTATCGGCGACCTCTCCTCCCGGCGCGGGAGAATCGGAGGGATGACAGACCGGGGCGATGCCCAGGTCATCGGGGCCTCCGTTCCATTGGGAGAGATGTTCGGCTATTCGACGACCTTGCGCTCTCTGAGCCAGGGCAGAGCGGTGTTCACCATGCAGTTCTCGCATTACGAGGAGGTCCCCCAGAACAAGGCCGCCGAGATTCTCTCGGGTAATGGGGGTCGCTGATCACGCAGGCCACAAGGAGATCGCAGCGTCCGCACCGACGGGCCAGGTTAACGGCAAACCACGCGAGGAAGAGAGATGGGAAAGGCGAAATTCGAGCGGACCAAGCCACACGTGAACGTAGGCACCATCGGTCACGTGGACCACGGGAAGACCACCCTCACCGCGGCTCTCACCAAAGTCTCGGCCGAAAAAGGCTATGGGCAGACGAAGTACGTGACGTACGACGAGGTGGCCAAGGCTTCCGAGGCCCACGGGCGTCGGGACGCGACCAAGATCCTTACCATCGCCACCAGCCACGTCGAGTACGAGTCGGCTAACCGTCATTACGCCCACGTCGACTGCCCAGGGCACGCGGACTATGTGAAGAACATGATCACCGGCGCGGCCCAGATGGATGGGGCGATTCTGGTGGTGAGCGCGGTAGACGGCCCCATGCCCCAGACCCGGGAGCACATTCTCCTGGCCCGGCAGGTGAACGTCCCTCACATCGTGGTCTTCTTGAACAAGTGCGATCTGGTGGACGACGAGGAACTCCTGGATCTGGTGGAGCTCGAAGTTCGGGAGCTCCTCAACGAATACCAGTTCCCGGGGGATGACGCTCCGGTGATCCGTGGGTCGGCCATCAAAGCCATCGAAGGGGATCCCGTGTGGGTGGCGAAGATCGAAGAACTTCTGGACGCTCTCGACAAGTACGTGCCGGAGCCCGTTCGGGAAATCGACAAGCCGTTCCTCATGCCGGTGGAGGACGTGTTCTCCATCACCGGCCGTGGGACGGTGGCCACCGGGCGTGTGGAGCGCGGCATCGTGAAGGTGGGGGACGAGGTGGAGATCGTGGGCTTCGGAACTGTCCGCAAGACGGTGGTGACCGGGGTGGAGATGTTCCGGAAGATCCTGGATGAGGGCCGCGCCGGCGACAACATTGGCGTCCTCCTCCGCGGCGTGGGCAAGGACGAGATCGAGCGGGGCCAGGTCCTGGCCAAGCCGGGCTCCATCACGCCCCACACCAAGTTCAAGGCGGAAGTGTACGTGCTGACCAAGGAAGAAGGCGGCCGGCACACCCCCTTCTTCGACAACTATCGTCCGCAGTTCTACTTCCGGACCACGGACGTGACCGGCGCCATCCGCCTCCCCGAAGGGGTGGAAATGGTCATGCCGGGAGACAACGTGCAAATGGAGATCGAGCTCATCACCCCCATCGCCATGGAGAGGGAACTCCGCTTTGCCATCCGGGAAGGTGGACGGACAGTGGGAGCCGGGGTGGTGACGGAGGTGATCGAGTAACAAGGATAGATCGAAGGGCTGGCCGGCAGGGGAAACCCAGGCTTAGTCGGCGGCGCCGGTCGGCCCTGGAACTTCGAGCCGGAGCCTCGGGGCCGGAAGGGAATCGAGGACTGGACCGAGGCGAGGGCGAACGGGATCGGGGTCGGGCGGGGGAGGCCGTCCGCATAAGGCCTTCCCGGTTACGACTGCAACGACACGGCGCCGTCCTCCTCGAAGGGGGCTTGAACGCAGAGGTAGGTAGGCGCACAGATGGGGAACTCGAATGGCTGGCAGGATTCGGATCCGACTGAAGGCCTTTGACCATTGGGTGGTGGACCAGACCGCCGCCGATATCGTGCGGACAGCGCAGAAGACGGGTGCGTCGGTGAGGGGCCCCATTCCCCTCCCCACCCGCCGGCAGCGTTGGACGGTTCTTCGTTCTCCCCATGTGGACAAGAAAAGCAGGGAGCAGTTCGAACTCCGTACTCACAAAAGGCTCATCGACATCCTGGACAGTCGTCCGCAAACCATTGACGCCCTCACCAAGCTGGATCTTCCGGCCGGTGTGGACGTGGAAATCAAGGTGGACTGAACCATGGCCGGGCTGATTGGCAAGAAGATCGGCATGACGCGGGTCTTCGACGAAGAAGGAGTCGCCTTGCCGGTGACGGTCCTCGAGGCAGGGCCTTGCCCGGTGGTGCAGGTCAAGTCGAAAGAAAGGGACGGGTACCGGGCAATTCAATTGGGCTTCGGGAGCAGGAAGACCAAGCATGCCACGCGAGCCGAGGTCGGGCATGCGGCGCGGGCCGGCCTTGAGAACCCTCCAGCCATCTTGCGGGAGTTTCCTTTGGGGGATGGGGAGGCCTTCGAGGTGGGCCAGCAGCTCACCGTGTCCCTCTTTTCCCCCGGCGACCGTATCAAAGTGGTGGGGACTTCCAAGGGAAAGGGTTTCCAAGGGGCCATGAAGCGGCATGGCTTTACCGGCCGGCCGGGGTCCCACGGGCACCCGTACGTGCGAATCGTCGGCTCCATCGGTCCCGGAACCAATCCCTCGCGGGTCATCAAGGGAAAGCGGATGCCGGGGCGGATGGGAGGGGCTCGGGTTACCGTCCGCAACCTCCAAGTGGTGAGAGTGGACCCCGACAGGAACCTGTTGTTTGTCAAGGGGGCGGTTCCGGGGGCCCGAAACAGCTACGTCCTGATTACGAAGTGACGCATGTACAAGGCGGCCTATTTCAAGTCCGACGGGACGGAGGGGCAAAGCCGGGACCTCCCTGAATGGCTCTTCGACGGGGTTGTCCACGAGCATGCCCTCTACCTGGCGGTGAAGGCCTACCTGGCCAACCAGCGGCAAGGTACGGCCTCGGCCAAGACTCGCGGCGAGGTCGAGGGGGGCAATCGCAAGCCCTGGCGCCAGAAAGGGACGGGGCGAGCCCGGCAGGGCTCCATTCGGGCGCCCCACTGGGAGGGGGGTGGAGTGGTATTCCCCCCGGTGCCAAGGGATTGGCGGGAGAAACTTCCGAAGAAGGTGAAGAGCTTGGCCCGCCGGTCGGCCTTCAACGCGCGGGCAGAAGAGAACCGGGTTCTTCTCATCGACCCGCTGGTGTTCGACGTCCCCAAGACGGCCCGGCTTCGGGACTACCTTCGAACCATCCAGACCCAGGGCAAGGTGCTTCTCCTGACGGACGGCTACAAGAAAGAAGTCTACCTTTCGGCCCGGAACCTCCCCGAGGTAAGGGTTCTGCCCTTCGGGGACGAGGCACCCTTCGACATCCTCTGGGCGAACACCGTGGTGATCGAGCGGACTGCTCTGGAACGGGCCGGCATCGATTCCCCGCAGGAGCCCACGGAGCCAAACGGTTCAGGAGGGGCGGCCCATGCGTGAACCTTACGATGTGATCGTCCGTCCGGTGATCACCGAGAAAAGCACGGCCCAGGTGGAAGCCCGTAACGTCTATACCTTCATCGTGAGGAAAGACGCCAACAAACACGAAATTGCCAGGGCGGTGGAAAAGACTTGGGACGTCAAAGTCTTGGACGTCCGCACCATGGTGTACCGCGGAAAGGCCAAGCGGTCCATCCTGGGCAGGATCCATAGGAGCTGGGCCCTGGGTCGGCGTCCAGGTTTCAAAAAGGCCCTGGTCCAGCTCGCTGAGGGGGACCGCATCGAGTTCTACGAGGTCGGCTGAGGAAAAAGCCATGCCTTTGAAAAAGTTCAAGCCTGTGACCCCGGGGACCCGCTTTCGGGCCGTCGTCGTCAGAGACGAAATCACCCGCAAAGGCCCCGAGCCTTCTCTCACCGAGCCTTTGAAGAGCTCGGGGGGAAGGAACCATCATGGCCATATGACGGCTCGCCGGCGGGGGGGCGGGCACAAGCGGCGGTATCGGATCATCGATTTCCGCCGCGACAAGTTCGGGGTAAAGGGTAAGGTGGCGGAAATCGAGTATGATCCGAACCGCTCCGCCAATATCGCCCTCGTCCACTATTCGGATGGGGAAAAGAGGTACATCCTACACCCCCGCGGGCTCAAGGTGGGCGACACCGTGGAGTCGGGTCCCGATGCGGATATCCGGCTTGGGAATGCCCTTCCTTTGGAGAAGATTCCCCTGGGAACGGTGGTTCACAACGTGGAGCTCAAGCCCGGCAAGGGTGGGCAGATGGTCCGCTCCGCCGGTTCCGGCGCTCAGGTGGTGGCAAAGGAGGGGGATTACGTCACTCTCCGACTCCCGTCCACCGAAGTGAGGATGGTGCGCAAAGAGTGCCTGGCGACCATCGGACAGGTGGGCAACGTGGACCACGAGTTGCAGTCCATCGGCAAGGCCGGCGCGAGCCGATGGAGGGGCAGGCGGCCCAAGGTTCGTGGCGTGGCCATGAACCCTGTGGACCATCCCCTGGGCGGAGGGGAGGGGAAGACCTCCGGTGGGAGGCCCCCCACTTCGCCGTGGGGCAAACCGGAGGGAAAGAAGACACGGAACCGCCGGAAGGCTTCCACCAAGCTCATCGTCCGCGGGCGGAAGAGGGGCAAAGCCACCCAGTAGGAAATGGGGATCAGATCCGCGGTCAGCGAGAGAGGTAGCGAAACATGCCGCGCAGTGTGAGGAAAGGAGCTTACGTGGAGCCGAAGCTCCTGGAGCGATTGCAGCAGATGAACAGCCGGAACGAGAAGCGGGTCATCAAGACCTGGTCTCGCAGGTCCACCATCACCCCCGACTTTGTCGGTCATACTCTGGCGGTGCACAACGGGAGCAAATTCATACCGGTGTACATCACCGAGAACATGGTGGGCCACAAGCTCGGTGAGTTCGCTCCCACTCGTCTCTTCCGCGGGCACGGCGGAAAGATGGCCGACAAGCGGTCCAAGGCCGCCAAGTAAGAGGCATGGGAGAGCTCGCCATGGAAGCCAAGGCCATTGCCAGATATGTGAGTATGAGCGCCCACAAGGTCCGGATGGTGGTGGATCAAATTCGGGGGCGCTCGGTCAACGAGGCCTATGCCATCTTGAACTATTCGAAAAAGGCAGCAGCCAGGCCCGTTTCCAAGACTCTGCGCTCCGCGGTGGCCAATGCCCAATTCAAGGCGCAGGAAGAGGGCAAGGTGTTGGATGTGGACCAGCTGCGGGTCCGGGAGGCCTTCGTCGACGAGGGACCCTCTCTGAAGCGCTGGAGGGCCGCAGCCCAGGGTCGTGCCGCCCCCATTCGGAGGCGGACCAGTCATATCACCGTGGTTGTGGACACGAAGGAGTAATCCCGGATGGGACAGAAGACGCATCCGTACGGTTTCCGCCTCGGGATTGTCAAAGACTGGAAGTCCCGGTGGTATGCCGGGCGGGACTTCTCCAAGTTCCTGCAGGAGGACGAGACCATCCGGAAGTATCTGCACCGGCGCCTCAGTCATGCGGCCCTCTCGAAGGTGGATATCGAGCGCAAGCCCTCCAAGATCGTGGTGACCCTTCACACCGCCAGGCCCGGCGTGGTCATCGGCAAGAAGGGGGCGGAGGTGGACAAGCTGCGGGATGAGCTGAGCCTGCTGACCAAGGCGGAGGTCAGCGTGAATGTGGAGGAGATCAAGCGTCCCGAGGTCGATGCCTATCTGATTGCCGAGAATGTGGCCCATCAGATCCGGCAGAGGGTCTCTTTCCGGCGGGCCATGAAGCGCGCCGTGCAATCGGCTATGCGGGCCGGTGCGGAGGGCATCAAGATCCGTTGCTCCGGTCGGTTGGGAGGCGCCGAGATTGCGAGGAGCGAGGGTTACAACGAGGGCAGGGTGCCCCTCCAGACTCTCCGAGCCGACATCGACTACGCATCGGTGGTGGCGGTGACCACCTACGGAACCGTGGGGGTCAAATGCTGGGTCTTCAAGGGCGAGCTGGTGGAAGAGCGTCGGGGGAGAACCTACTCGGCCGGTGGCAGTATGCCGGCTCCCATCCGTTGAGGCAGGCAGGGGCATCCCGCGGGTCGGAGAGCGGAGGTGGCGGGACACGACGATGACCAGAGGTTGTAAGCGATGCTAGCGCCGAAAAGGGTCAAGTACCGGAAGCAGCAGAAGGGGCGGATGCGAGGCAAGGCCACGCGGGGCAATACGGTGGCCTTCGGCGAGTACGGCCTGCAGTCCCAGGAGGCGGCCTGGATCAGCAATCGTCAGATCGAGGCTGCCCGTGTGGCCATGACCCGTCACATCAAGAGGGGCGGAAAGGTTTGGATCCGGATCTTTCCGGACAAGCCCATCACCCGGAAGCCGGCAGAGACCCGCATGGGAAAGGGCAAAGGGAATCCGGAAGGGTGGGTGGCCGTG
Organism: Gemmatimonadota bacterium; assembly: GCA_030550695.1. Taxonomy (GTDB): domain Bacteria; phylum Gemmatimonadota; class Gemmatimonadetes; order Longimicrobiales; family Gaopeijiaceae; genus JAUQOX01. The sequence continues at coordinate 8,260 of JAUQOX010000118.1, forward strand.
GTCAAGCCCGGCAGGGTGATGTTCGAGCTGGAGGGGGTGGATGAGGCCACGGCGCGGCGGGCCATGGAGCTCGCAGCAGCCAAGCTGCCGGTGAAAACCCGGTTCGTGGTCCGGGACAGGCCCC
>JAUQOX010000007.1 GCA_030550695.1 Gemmatimonadota bacterium
ACGTGAAGGCCACGCTTCGGCACCCCAGCCGTTTGGCCGTGCGGGCAATGGTCTCGGGGCTGGCCCGGTCCATGAGGCGGTCCATCTCCCGGCTCTTGGAGATGTCCCAGTTCTGGCAGAACTTGCACGCCAGGTTGCAGCCGGCGGTGCCGAAGGAGAGGATGGGCGTGCCCGGCAAGAAATGGTTCAGGGGCTTCTTTTCGATGGGGTCCACACAGAAGCCCGACGAGCGTCCGTAGGTGGTGAGGACCATGGTCCCCGCCCGGTTGGCCCGGACGAAGCACATCCCCCGCTGGCCCTCGGCCAATCGGCAGAACCGGGGGCAGAGATCGCACTGGATCCGCCCGTCGGGGAGGGGATGCCAGAATCGGCCAGGGGCGCCTTCCAAGGAAGGATCCGTTATCATAGGTGGAGGCCGGGTCCGGTGTCGGCCGCGGGGGAGGCCATCCGGCAGCGCTGCTGATCACCTTCTTAAGGGTTCCTTACCCTCGGCGCTCCCAGAAGGTTGCGCCTTGGGCGGGCCAGGCCGACAAGGGTGGCGTCCCCTCGGGCGCAGATCTGTGGCGAGATCGGTCGGGCACGGCGGGAGGCTGGGCGTGGCGTCCCCTCGGGCGCGGATCTGTCTGCCGGGGCCATCGGTGTTGCCGCCACGGTCGGGTCGGGCGTAGGTGGGGGTGGCACCTTCACGGTAGCGCTCCGGCATGCTGGGCCAAGGGCTCCGTCGGGGAATGGATCCTCGGGATCGGTTTTCGGGAGGGGGCGTGCGCGCGGCGAAAGGAATCGAATCGGCGGTGCGGGCCGCACTCCTTGCACCTCTGGTGTGGATCCGCCATGGGACCCTCTACCCTTCCCGGGTGCGGTTGCCGGGATGTACCCACAGCTTGTTCATCGCTCCCCGGGACCCCCGGGCCCGGAAGAAGTTCGTGTTCGACGCCGTCCGTGGGCGGGTCTCCCTCCCCTTGCGGTTCTGGCGAGCCTCCCTCGAACGGCTGCGTCCGGCCTACGCCGTGGACGTAGGGGCCAACTTCGGGGAATGCCTTTGGGGCACCTGCTACCCTCCCGAGACCCGGGTCCTGGGAGTCGAAGCGAATCCGGAGATCTTTCCCTTCCTGGAACGCTCCTGGGCCGAGCACCCCGATCGGGAACGGATTGCGCTGGCGTGGTGCTTGGCGGCGGACGAGGTATCGGAGGCGGCCTCCTTCTACGTGGACCGCCGGTGGAGCGGATCGTCCACAGCGGTGGCCGGTCTGAATCCTGGCCACCAGCACAAGGAGTACCGGGTGCCAAGCCGGACCTTGGACGCCCTCCGGCCCCCCGACCTCCCGGCCAGGTTCACCCTTCTCTTCAAGATGGATATCGAGGGCTACGAGCCCCGGGCCCTACGGGGCTTTCAGGAGACCCTGGCGTTGGCGGAACGGGCGGTGGGGTTGGTGGAGTTCGACGAGGGGTACCTCAGGGCCGCGGGGGAATCACCCCTCGAGTATTTCGATTGGCTGTCGGTCCGCTTCGGGGTGTTCACCCTCCAGAAGCATGGAGAGGGGGCAGCCCTCCGGAGGGTGGCCCGCTACGCCGACCTTCCGAGACCCAAGGGTCCAGGCCGGCCCATCCATGGGGATCTTCTCCTGGCCACTCCCTCCACACCCCTGGCCGAGCTCCTTCCTCCCGGTTGGACCCTGCAGCCTTGAGGTTTGGGACCCTGGAGCAGGAGGGTGCCACGGGGCAGCGGCAGTGGCCTCGGCGGTGAGCGGGAGACCTTGAGGGGTGGGACCCTTGAGCAGGATGGTGCCCCAAATGAGTGCGCCGGCCCCGGGGGGGCTGGCTTCTGTTTCCCCCTCTCCTCCAGACCGCTTGGGGTTCTCCTGGCTGAGCCTGCAGCGGGGCCTAGGAGGCCGGCCCACCCTCCGCCTCTCCGCTGCCCTTGTCCGCCTCGCCTTGCTTGCCGCCGCGGCGAACCTCGAGGATCTCCTCCCGGGCCCGGTCCAAAATCTCCTTGATGCGCCTACGGGCTTCCGCGTCCAGGGAGGGAGCGAAGGCCGTCTCGAAGGCGGCCTGGGCCAGGCGGGAAAAAGCCGACGAGAGTTCGCGGGTCTCCTTGTTCCAGACCCGGTGGGTGAAGGCTTCGACCCGGTCGAAGATCTCGTCTACCAGGTCGCCGTGGCGCTCCAAGTACCGGCGCCCATCTTCGGTGATGTGGTAGACCCGCTTCCCTCCCTCTTCCTTGGAGGTCACCAGCCCCTGGTCCTCCAGCATCTGTAGGGTGGGGTACACGGAGCCGGGGCTGGCCCGATACCATCCTCCGGCCCGCTTCTCGAGGGCCTGCATGATCTCGTAGCCGTGCATGGGCTGCCGGGAGAGGAGGCGAAGGATCACGAACTTCAGGTCGCCCCTTTCGAAGATCCGCCAGCGGAAGCGCCGCCCGTAGCGCCCCCCCCAAGCTCCGAATCCGAAGCCTCCCCAGCCTTCTTTTTCCACCATGGTATCCCTCCTGCCGATGGTTCTGGAAATGGCTTTGCCGGTGGTCGGCCTCGGGCGCTTCCGGCCCACGTCCGCCCGAACCGAAGGGCTGCCATCACGCCGGACCCCGAGGCCCTCCGGGAAACGCTCGTTCTGAGCACGGTTCCTGCCGAAATCGTTCCATCACAGCACGATATATCGTAACGATAGATCGTCACCGGGACAAGGGGAGGGAGGGCGGAGGGGATCTGGCGCCCCGGCGCTCGACGTGGGACATTGCCGATGGTCGGCGAAATCCCCTGCCCTGGGGGAAGAGAGGGGGGGAGATGCTGCCGATCCGACCCGCCTCCAGGAGGAAATCCGTGGCCGGCTTCGTTCTTCGTTACCTCTCCCGCAAAGACGTGGAAGGGTTGGCCCTTCCCATGTCCGAGGTGATCCACGCGGTGGAAGGGGCCCTCAGGGAAAAAGGGCAGGGGACCGCGGAGATGCCCCCCAAACCGGGGATCCACCCGGCGCCCGATGCCTTCCTCCACGCCATGCCGGCTCTTTTGAAGGAGGCCGGTGCGGCAGGTCTAAAATGGATCGCAGGGTATCCGCAGAATCTTGCCAAGGGCCTGCCCTACATTTCCGGCCTTTTCATCCTGAACGATGTGGGCACCGGTCTTCCTTTGGCTGTCATGGATGCCACCTGGATCACGGGGGTGCGGACCGGAGCGGCCACGGCGGTGGCGGCCCGGTACCTGGCGCGGCCCGAGGCCTCGTCGGTGGGGATCCTGGCCTGCGGGCTCCAAGGCCGGACGAACCTGGAAGCCCTGGCCTGCCTTTTTCCCTTGCAACGGGTCCATGCCTACGATGTCAAGGTGGAGGCGGCTTGCCGTTATGCCGAAGAGATGGGTCCCCGCCTGGGTTTGGACGTGCGGGTGGTTTCCTCGCCTCGGGAAGCCGTGGAAGGGATGGATCTGGTGGTGACCAGCGGGCCGATCCGAAAAGATCCGTTCCCTAGCATTCCCGCGGGATGGCTCGCATCGGGGAGCTTCGCCTGTGCCTTGGATTTCGACTCTTACTGGACCCCCGAGGCCATGGCCGAGGTGGATCTGTTGGCCACGGATGACCGTTCCCAGTTGAGCTACTACCGCTCGGTGGGCTATTTCCGGAACACCCCCGAACCTCATCTGGACCTTGGAGATCTGGTCACCGGCCGACATCCTGGCCGGACGTCGCCCCACCAGCGTACCATGAGCCTCAATCTTGGCCTGGCGGTGGAAGACGTGGCCACCGCCCGCCTCCTCTACCGGAAAGCCCTGGAAGCGGGGGCCGGGGTAGAGCTGGAGCTGTGAGCCGGGTCTTCCCTGACGCTGTGCGTGCACCGCTCCGGCTGCTGCCTCGGCTGAAGCTTCCCTCGGACTTTTCGACCTCTCCACACCCCAATCCCCAGGACCGACATGGCCCCGTTCACACCGCCCTTTCCTGTGCTTTTCCTGCATGCCTTTCCTCTGAACGGTCGGATGTGGGACGACCAGAAGGCCTTTCTCGTGGAACACCTGGGATGGCCGCCGAACCTGGTCTTGGCACCCCACCACCCGGGCTTCGGAGACGCACCTGGGGTGGAAGGGGGGTTGGATGCTTTCGCCGCCAAGGCCTTGGAGACCCTCGACCGGGCGGGGTTGGACCGGGCGGTGGTGGTGGGCCTCTCCATGGGGGGATATGTGGCCTTCCGCCTCTATGCCCGTTGGCCCCAGCGGGTGGCGGCTATGGTGCTGGCCGACACCCGGGCCGGCCCCGACGACGAGGTGGGCCGGGCGCGGCGAACCGAGCAGGCGGCCCGGGTGCGGAGGGAGGGGGTGGGGTGGCTTCCCGACGCCCTGCTTCCCGCCCTGCTGGGGGAAACCACCCGGCGGGACCGGCCCGAGGTGGTGGAAAGGGTGCGCCGGATGATGCTCGAGGCCAGCCCTGAGGGGGTCGCGGCGGCCCTGGAAGCCATGAGGGAGAGGCCCGACTCCACCCCCCTTCTGGCGAGCGTTTCCGTGCCCGTGCTGGCGGTGGTAGGTGAAGAAGACACCCTGACGCCCCTCGAGGAGGCGCGGAAGATCGCCGAGGGGGTTCCCGTGGGCAGGCTGGCGGTGCTTCCGGGGGCCGGGCACCTGTCGAATCTGGAGAATCCCCACGCCTTCGGCAGGGCCTTGGCGGAGTTCCTGAAATCCCTGGGGGAGCCTTGAGCCGGAGGGGCGCCTAGAGAAAGATGTCCCATTGGGCTATCCCCCTTTCCCCCGCTGCCGGCCTTTTTTTGCCCGAGGAAGCCGGAACGTCCGGCAGGGGTGGGCGAAAGCGGTGGTCGTGGCTGCCTGCCCCCGGTCTTCGGCGTCGGGGGAGCGTGTTCCAAGAGCAGGAAGCAAGGAAAGGCCGCGTCTTCGTTGTCGGTTGGGCGGGTTTACGTATCGTACCAGCAACCTTCTTCCATGGTTTGTCCTCCAGGCTGTGCCTCCCTTGGTTCCGGGACCGGTGTGCCGGCCTCCGTCCTTCCGGGTCGTGCCTTCGGGCGGCTCGCAGGCCGGGCACGGAACCGTTCGCACCCATTCAACCTGGAGGATTCACCATGTGGAAGAGCACTTCGATGTTTCGGCAGGCGGTCATCCTGGCGACGGTCGGGACGGCCGGGCTCCAGAGCCCTGTTTTCGCCGAGGGCGAAACGGAGCGGTGTGTGAGAAGCGCCATCGCCGATTGCGCGGAGGCCATGGAAGACGCCAACTGGCTGGAAAGGATCGCCCTGGGGGTCCTCTGCTCTTCGCTGATCAGCGCTTGCTTGATCGATGGGGCAGCGCAGAATCTTGTCGCGAAGATGGAGTGAAGTTAGGGGTGGCGGCTGCCGGCGGGTCTCACGGGACCCTTTCGGCGTGAACAGCCACCGGTAGCAATCCGTATCCGGAGCACCTCGGGTTTTCGCTCCAGGTGCCGTGTACCCTTCAACCTCATGGCCCGGCATGCGAGCCGTTCACATCGTGTTTTCAACTTTGGCGGTCGTCTCGGCGGGGCTGGCGGGCCTTCTGTGGCTCGGCCGGTCGGCCGAGGGTGCGGCGAGCCCCACCGAGCCGGCCAAGGGCGCTTTGGCGCCTTTCCTGGGAGATTCCGCCGCCTGGCTCGAGGTGGGTCGGTTGGAGGGAGCGGCCGGCTCGCCGGTGGATCTGGCGGCGAACGACTCCGGGGTGGTGGTCCTCTTCGCCGCCGAATGGTATTGGGTGCAAGGTGGGATCGTGGCGGGGGGGTTCGGGGACCCTGTCCCCGGTTCTCCCCATTTCCTGGCCCAACCCAAAGGCGTGGCGTTGGGGAAAGGGCAGGTCCTGATCCTGGAACAAGCGGGGCCGCGGGTCTCCTTCTGGGACCGGGCGGGAGCCCGCCTCGGGGAGATCCCTCTCCCTCCACCCCCGGAGGGGTTCGGGTTGCCGTTGCAGGTCTTGGCCGACGGCGAGGGGAACCCCTTGGTTCTCACGCTGGTGCAGCTTCCCCGGGGAGACGCCCGCTGGGAAGTGGGGCGCCTGTCCTGGGACGCCTCGCCGCAAGGCCTTTTCTCCCTGCCGGCCTCTCGTCCGTCAGGCCTTTTTGCACGCCCCTTCCTGGCAAGGTCGGGGGCCCATCTGTTGGCCCTTATGGCTTTGGATCATCAGCTATATTCCGTTCCCCTGGAAGGCGGCCGGGTCGAGCAGGTGTCCCAACGGCGGGATCCCCCCCTCTGGGCGGTGCCCCCCCGGGTCAGGGCTCGCTACCAGAGCCGGATCGGGGCCCTCGGGGGGGGGCGTTTGGGCGACCTCATGGACCTGCCCCCTTATTACCCGTCGGTTCGCGATCTGACGGTAAGACCGGACGGGACCCTCCTGGTGGCGGTGACGGTGGATGAGGACCGCCAGCACCTGGAGGTGATCTCCCCCCAGGGAGAACCGCTCTTTCGCTTCAACCGGGAGGGGTATACCTCTCCTCTCTTTTTGGACGGCGGCAAAGCCTTCCTCCTCGCAGAAACTCTGGAAGGGACGGTCATCTATGAGCTTATCCCCCGCGGATCCCCTTGAAGGAGGTCAGGCCCGCCCCACGGGGACCGTCTTCATCGAGGCCCGAAACCTCGAGGTGGGCTATCGTTCCAAGGGTTCGTTCAACCCAGGGCTCAAGGGGTTTTCCGCCACCTTCGGCCCCGGCATCACGGGCTTGATCGGCCCCAACGGTGCCGGCAAGAGCACCTTCCTGCGCACCGTGTGCGGGCTTCTGGAGCCCAGGGGAGGGGAGCTGAAGGTAGGGGGGAAGAGTCCCCGTGCCTACGTGGAGACCCACGGCGTGGGGTTTCTTCCGGAGGTTCCTCATTTCCCATCGTTTCTCACCGTGGGGGAATTCCTTGACGGAGTGGCCGGGGCCCTCGCCGACGGCGCCAAGCCTTCTGCCGACTATGGGTACGTACCGGGGCTGGATCTCCTGCTGGACCGCGGCGTGCAGGAACTTTCCCAAGGACAGCGGAAGAAGGTGGCCCTGGGCGCAGCCCTCATGGGGGCTCCGGAGGTGGTCCTTCTGGATGAGCCCACCAACGGATTGGACCCCGTGGCGGTAAGGGAACTCCGCGAGCTCCTTGCGGAACTGGGCAGGCAGGGGTTCACCGTGGTGGTGTCATCCCATCACCTCGACGAGCTGCAGAGGTTGGCGGACGCCCTGGTCTTCGTGTTGGATGGCAAGGCCTTGGGATCGTGGAGTCGCGAGGAGGCCCTTTCCGCCTTCGGCAGTCTCGATGTCCTCTATGAACAGGCTTTCTTCGGGAGGATTTCATGAGCCGTCCCAGCCGCGGCATCTCCGGTGCCTTGATCTGGCGCAGAGCCTATTGGCTCCGTCGGGAGCCTGGCCGGAAGGGAATTGCGATTTACCTGTTGGTGCCGGCGCTTTTCTTCCTGCCCCTTGGAGAGTCCGGCCCCTTCCCCCGCTCCGCGGTGCAAGGGCTCTTGATCGTGATCCTGTCCCTCGCCCTGGGGATCCGGCTGGGAGGGGGGAGGGGTCTGCGGGCGGAAGACCAGGTATGGCTCTCCCAAAAGGGGGTGTCGTTGGGAGATGTCGCCCTGGAGGACTGGATTTTGGACCTCCTCCCCATGGCCGCGTTGAGCCTTTGGTGGGGGCTCACGGCCTACCTGGCCAGCATCGGAGAAGGCTGGAGGCCGCTGAGCGTCTTCGTCGTAAGCGGCACGGCCTTCCTCCTCAGCCTTCTGACCAGAACCTTGGTGGGCGTGATCTCTGCCTTTGGCTATCGGGGCGCGGGGGACCTGGCCGCTGGGCTCATCGTGATCTCGTTCCTGCTCTTTCAGGTGTCGTTTTTCGTGTCCCCTGCCGCCCAAACGGCCATCCGTTTGGGTACGCTTCCCATCTTCAGGATCCCAGAGGCAGTAAGGGCCCTTCTGGAGGGGGACCTTGCCGTAGCCGCCCCGGACCTGCTGCACATCCTTGCCCTCTTGGGTGTCATGCTCTGGGCGACCTACTGGAGAATGGAGCGATGGCGCCCTCTGGTGTGAAGGTGGGAAGGGGAGGGAGACGGCGAGTTCCTCTGCCGGGCCGAGGGAACCGCCGAGGGCCGGTCCCGGCAGGGGAGGCTTTGGGGGGGGCGCGTGGCCTCGGGGGCATCCTGCGGGCTTGATGGAACCGCTTGCCCCCGTTAGGTTTTAGGACAGCCTAAAAACCCCGATTTCCTCCTTTCCCGTATCTCCGGATCCGTGGATGAGTCCTACCCTGGCCCTATTGGTGTTCCTTTCGGCCGTGGCCCTGGCCGTCGTTCTCTTCTGGCCGGAGGCGGGTCTGCTGCATCGGGCGGCCCGGGTCTTGGGGATGACGGAGCGGGTACGGTTGGAAGACACCCTGAAGCACCTCTACAAGTGCGAATACGCCGGCCGGCGCTGTTCGGTGGAGTCCACCGCCGGCGCCGTGGGGGTCAGCCGGAGCCAGGCGCTCCGCCTGCTGGCACGGTTGGAGGAGCAGGGGCTGGCCAGGGCCCATTCCGACGGCTTTTCCCTCACCGAGGCGGGGAGGGAGTACGCCCTTCACCTGGTTCGGACCCATCGGCTTTTGGAACGCTTCCTGGCCGACCGGACAGGAATCCCCCCCGCGGACTGGCACCGGGAGGCGGAACGGCGGGAGCACCGCTTGAGCCCGGCAGAGCGGGAGGCCTTGGCCAGCCAGTTGGGGCACCCGGCGTACGACCCCCACGGCGACCCCATCCCCAGCCCCGAAGGTCACCTCCCCCCCCGAACCGGGGTGCCCCTCACCGCCCTGGACCCCGGCGAGATGGGGTCCATCGTCCACTTGGGCGACGAGCCCCGGGAGATCTATCAGGCCCTCTCCGAAGCGGGCCTCAGTCCCTCCATGACGGTACGGGCTCTGAAGTCGCCCGAGGGCGAAGTCCGCTTTGAGACTGCCGGTAGGGAGCTGTCCCTCAGGCCGCTGGTGGCTCGGCATATCACGGTGGAACCCCTCCCTCGGGCACCGGGGGAAGAAGCCCCGGGCGCTACCTTGGCTGACCTGGCCGACGGGGAGTGGGGGCGGGTCGTGGCGTTGCACCCGGCTCTGCAAGGGCCCCAGCGGCGACGGCTGCTGGACCTGGGCCTGGTACCGGGAACTCGGGTGCGGGCGGAGTTCCGGACCGGGAGCGGTGACCCGGTGGCCTATCGGGTCCGGGGCGCCCTCCTCGCCTTGCGGAAGGACCAGGCCCGGTGGGTCCAGGTGGAAGCCCTGGGGCGGTTGGAGGCCGGGAGGTGACCCATGCCTGCCACCGCTTCCCCTTTCCGCCGCCGGAACACCCTTCGCGAGTCGGAGTTGGTGCCCCTGGGTCTCAAGGGAGACCGTTGGGATATGTTGGTGGCCTTGGCCGGCAATCCCAATACGGGGAAGAGCACCGTTTTCAATGCCCTCACCGGCCTGCGGCAGCACACGGGGAATTGGCCGGGCAAGACGGTGACCCGGGCCGAGGGCACCCTGGCCTACGAGGGCCGGCGGATCAAGATCGTGGACCTCCCCGGCACCTACTCCCTCCAGGCGGCCAGCGCCGACGAGGAAGTGGCCAGGGACTTCCTGCTCTTGGGTTCGCCCGATGTCACGGTGGTGGTGGTGGACGCCACCCTTTTGGAACGCAACCTCAGCCTGGTGCTCCAGGTTCTGGAGATCACGGACCGGGTGGTGGTGTGCCTGAACCTCACGGACGAGGCCCGGCGCAAGGGGCTGGAGGTGGACGGCGAGGCCTTGTCCAGCCGACTGGGGGTGCCGGTGGTGGCCACGGTGGCCCGGCAGCGGGTGGGGATCCAGGCCCTCCTGAGGACCGTGGTGGCCGTGGGGGAAGGGAAGATCCCCACCTCCCCCCGGCGGGTGCAGGAGCTCCCGGGGGAACTGGTGGCGGCCTTGGGCCGGGTTCTCCCGGCGCTGGAGCGGGTGAGTCCGGGTCTTCCCAATGCCCGCTGGGTGGCCCTTCGTCTTCTCACCGGGGACGAGTCGGTGCTTTCGGCCCTGCGGAGGGGAGATCTGGGAGGGGGGGACCCGGAAGAGGTCCTCCGGCTGGCCGCGGATCTCCGCTGGGCCCTCCCCATGGACCTGCAGGATCGCCTCATGGAGAGCTTTTACCAGGAGGCCGAGGCCATCGCCCGGGAGGTCGTACGACTGCCCCCCGGCGGGCTGCGGGACGACCTGGACCGAAGGTTGGATCGGATCCTCACCAGCCGGCGCTGGGGGATCCCCGTGATGCTGGTCACTCTGGCCCTGGTGTTCTGGTTGACCATCGAGGGTGCGAATCTCCCCTCTTCCCTCCTCTCCGCTCTCCTGGTGGATACCCTGCACCCCTTCCTCAAGGGATGGGCCGCAGGGGTGGGGCTCCCCGGCTGGCTTTCCGGCCTTCTCCTCGACGGGATGTATCTGTCCACCGCCTGGGTGGTGAGTGTCATGCTTCCCCCCATGGCCATCTTCTTCCCGCTCTTCACCCTTCTGGAGGATTTCGGGTACCTGCCCCGGGTGGCCTTCAATTTGGATCCCGTTTTCCGGCGGGTAGGGGCCCACGGCAAGCAAGCCCTCACCATGTGCATGGGCTTCGGCTGCAACGCCGCCGGGGTGGTGTCCACCCGCATCATCGATTCCCCACGGGAGAGGCTCCTGGCCATCGTGACGAACAACTTCTCCCTCTGCAACGGCCGCTGGCCTACGCAGATCCTCATGGCGTCCATCTTCCTCGGCACCCTGGCCCCACCCCATTGGGCAGGTCTTCTCTCGGCAGCGGCCGTGGTGGGGGTTGCCCTCCTGGGGGTAGGATTCATGTTCCTGAGCTCCTGGTTCCTTTCCCGCACCTTCCTCCGGGGGGAACCCACGGCCTTCAGCCTGGAGCTTCCCCCTTACCGCCCGCCCCGACTGTTCCAGACCCTCTACACCTCGCTGGTGGACCGGACCCTGATCATCCTAGGACGCGCCGTGGCCTTCGCCCTTCCCGCAGGAGCCGTCATCTGGCTGATTTCCCACCTTCACGCCGGAGACGAAAGCCTTGCGGGTAGGCTGGTGGGATGGCTCGATCCGGTCGGCACGGCCGTGGGGCTGAATGGCGTCATCCTTCTGGCCTATGTCGTGGCCATTCCCGCCAACGAAATCGTCATCCCCACCGTTCTCATGCTCACGGCCCTGGTGGGAGGGGGGTTGGGCCTGGAGACCCCGGAAGGCGTGCTCTTCGAGCTGGGACTCACCGGCACCGGCGAGCTGCTACGGGCGGGAGGGTGGACCACCCTGACGGGGCTGAACCTCATGCTGTTCAGCCTTCTTCATAATCCCTGCTCCACCACCCTTTACACCATCTATCGTGAGACAGGGAGCTGGAAGTGGACGGCGGTGTCGGCGTTGCTGCCCCTGGCTCTGGGTTTCACGGTGACCTTTGTGGTGACCCAGGTGTGGCGGTTGGTGGGGGCATCCTGAAGGAGGAGCCCCCCACGGGGCCGATGGCGCCGCCGCGGGGGCAACCGGGGGGGCCGCCGTCGGCCCCTGGTGCCGAGACGGCTGGGGCGGCGCTGGGAGGCCGGCAGCAGGTGACCCGCGACCTGCCAGGCGGGTGGGTTCTCCGCAAAGGGAGGGAGGAAGGCTTCCTCAGGGGCGGGTAAAGTACCCTTTTCCCAAGCGCATCCACCGCCGGATTTCGCGCCAGAGGGCTTCGTAGGCCTCGGCCGCCGGGGAGGTTCGGGCGAACACATGCACGGGAGCCCGGTGGATGCCCATCTGTTCCACGGCGCTGGAGTACGGGATTTCCGTGCGCAGGAACGGCAAGGGAATTTCCTCCACCAGATCCGCGGTTTTTCGGTGCAAGGCCTTTCTTCGGTCCACCATGCAAAAGAAGGGATAGACCCCCAGGCGTTTCGCCTTCACTTCCTTGAGAGATTTGAGGAGCTGCAGGAGGGTGCGGAGGGAGAGGGGGGTAGGGATAGTAGGCACCAGGAGAATATCCGCAGCACGGAACACGCTCTCCGACACCAGCGATATGCTGGGGGCACAGTCGAGAAAGAGGAAATCGTAGGTGTCCCGCAGGGGTGCGAGGACCTTACCCAATTGTCTCACCGGCTCCTTGGTGTTTTCCAGCACCAGGTCCAGATGGCGGTAGGAGAAGTCCGCCGGCAGAATATCCAGACCCTCGAAATCCGTGGCCTTGATGCGGGAGTCGAGGTCGGCCCGACCCAGAAGCAGTTTCTTGCCGCCGCCCTTGACCTTGGGCTTCACACGAAAGTAGAAACTCGCGGCCCCTTGCGGATCCAGATCCCAGATCAGGGTGGGGAAGCCTTGGCGTGCGGCCAGATAGGCAAGATTGACAGCCGTGGCGGTCTTGCCTACGCCTCCCTTGATGTTGTAGACGGCCAGGGTCTGCAAGGCGGTTCTGCTCCTCGGGCCTGCCGGTCCGGGCTAAGGCGGGGGACGGAGGCCCTCTACCTCCAGGTCCAGGAGTTCCAGGAACGATTTCCGGCTCGGGTGACGAGCGAAGGCCCGAAACCGCTTTCGGAAAGCCTTCCGCTCCAAAACCTGACGGGTCTCCAGCTGCCCCACAAGACGGCCCATGGCCAGAAGAGTTTCCGGCGGCGCTTGGCCACGCCCCACGAGTTCCCGGGCGGACTCTTCCAGGGCGGCAGCCTGCCCCACCAGATCATGGTAGGTCCCCAGGGTATCCTGGAGTTTGCGAAGCTGTCGCTCCAGGGGAGAAACCAGGGGACCTGGATAGAGGCTCTGGAAGAAGGTGAGGAGATAGCGGAGCTTCTTACAGGCGATGCGCAGGCGGTGGAGCTCCTCGGGGGGGGATGCGTCGGAGACGGACTCCCCCGCCGCCAGAACCCGCTTCATGGCCTTTCGGATCCGGCGCCCAGCCACCCGGGAGATGGGGAGATGCCCCTGTTCCCCGACCCCCTCGTGGGTCTTTTCCAGAAAGCTCGCCCAGCCCTCGCGGAAAAGGCGGTAGCGTCGCGATCGGAGGGTTCTGGCCAGGGCTCGGTAGGCCTCCTGGCGGCGAGCCCTCAGCAGCCGGGCCAAGGGCTCCAGGGCCCGGTCGGCCTCGGGAGGAAGTTCCTCCCGGTACCCGGCCAGGTGGAGGAGATACACGTCCAAGTCCCGAAGGGGGCCGGTGGCGTCCGCCAGCCAGCGAAGCTCCCCTTGGAAAGGCCGGATTTCTCCTTGGGAGAAGACCCCCTTGAGCTGGCCCACGGCCGACCGGGTCCGCCGCAGGGCCACCCGGTAGTCATGGAGGAATTCGGTGTCCCAGTCCTGGAGGATGCCTTCTTCGTTCGCCTGAAGGATCCGGAACAAGCGGAGCAGGATCTGGCGGACCGCCAGATGGGCTGGGGTTTCGGGGTCGAGGGTCAGGTCCAAAGCCGAGCTGTAGGGCCAAGGAACCTTCCCCACGGCCTCCAGGGCCAATTCGGCCTCGCCGCGGGGACACGCCTCCAGACCGAAAGTCCGGCGCAACGCTTCGGCGGCGTCGGCGGCTTCGTCTTCGTAGCCCTTGAGGGGTGTGACCAGGAGGAGGGGGGGGAGGGGACGAGCCCGCCTGGGAGGTTCGGGGGGAAGACGGGCGCTTCCCTGTCGGAGGACGAGGCGGGCCACCGTCTTGTCGTCGGGGTTGAGGAGGTCCCAACCGAGGACGCGGGCGTGCACCTCCACCTGGGGAAAGAGCCGACGCACGTTGACGAGCCGGGAAAGGGTCTGCCGGAACAGCCCGGCAGGGAGGTCCCAGGCAAAGGCGGGAGAAGCGGCCATCCGCAGGTGGAGGGGGTGGGGGGTAGGGCCGGCGAGGATCAGAGCGGTCCGCCTCCCCTCCCTCCTCACCGCCAGGGAACACCCGCGGCGGAGAAGAGCCCCGTCGAAGGTGTCCAGATAGGTAAGGCGATCCCGGCTGAAGCGGGGCCCCTGCCATCGGAACGAAGCCCCCACGGCCTCCCGGAGGGCTTCCGGGGCAGGGGTCGAGTTCAGGACGAAGCAAAGCACCCAGACCCTCCCGAAAAATCTCGTGCGGGGGCCCCTTGGCTATGATAGTTTAGGGAATGGCGTGGCAACAGGCACAGTTCGGCAAATCCTGAAGCTCCCCTTCCGTCCTCGCCCGGTGCAGGCGCGGCACGGAAAGGGATGCAAGCCAGGTCGAGGGTGAGCGAGAACCGCGGAGACTGCTTCGGCAGACCAACGGTCCGGGGTAAAGATCATCTTCCAGGGTAACGATTCCGAGACCGGAAGGTCACGAAACGCAGGTCTCGACGCTTGTCGAAAGACACAGGGGGCCGCCCATGTTCGAGGCAGCGGAGTTGGGCCAGAGGATCTCCAAAAAGGAATACCGGGAACGGGAAGCGCAGCTTCGACAGAGTCTCTTGGAGGCCCAGTTCGAGCTGAAAGAGGCAGGATTTCCGGTGCTGGTGCTCTTGAACGGGGTGGACGGCGCCGGCAAAGGCGAGGTGGCCAACCTTCTCAACGAATGGATGGATGCCCGCCTCATCGTGACCCGGGCCTACGACGACCCCACCACGGACGAGGTGGAGTGGCCGTACTTCTGGCGGTTCTGGCGGGATCTGCCCCCCGCAGGACGCATGGGGATCTTCCTCAAGGCCTGGTACACGGAGCCCTTCCTCCGCAGAGCCCGGGGGGAGATCAGCCACGAAGCCTTCAGCGCCGCCCTCAGCCGGATCGTGGCCTTCGAGGAGACCCTTGCCGTGGATGGGGCCGTGCTTCTCAAGTTCTGGCTTCATCTGGGCAAGAAACAGCAGAAGGAGCGCTTCAAAGCCCTGGAGAAGAACCCCCGCACCGCCTGGCAGGTCACCAAGGAGGATTGGGAACACTGGAAGCAGTACGACACTTTCGTTCCCTTGGCGGAGCACCTGATCATGCGCACTTCCACGGGCCGAGCTCCTTGGGAAATCGTGGAATGCACCGACCCCTTGTTCCGGAATCTGGAAATCGGGGCCAGCCTGCTTCGGGGTATCCGTCGTGGCCTGGAAGAGGCTGAGGCCCGGAAAAAGGCCCGGGAGCTGGAGAAGGCGGACGGCAAGAAAGGGCGGCGCTACCTGCCTCCTGAGCTGGATCTGGGGACCGGCGGCGAAGGCGCTTACCCCGTGGGGACGGTGCTGTCCAGGCTGGACATGGCCAAGAAACTTACGAAGGAAAAGTATGAACACCGCCTGGAGCTCCTGCAGGGGGAGCTCTCTACGTTGCACAGGAAGGCCAGGGAAAAGAAGCTTTCCATGATCCTGGTCTTCGAAGGATGGGACGCCGCGGGGAAGGGGGGGGCGATCCGTCGCATCCTTCGGCCCCTGGATGCCCGTTACGCTCAGGTCATTTCCGTGGCGGCACCCACCGAAGAGGAGCGGGCCCATCATTATTTGTGGCGGTTCTGGCGGCACCTTCCCCGGGCCGGGCGGGTCACCATTTTCGACCGGAGCTGGTACGGGCGGGTTCTGGTGGAACGGATCGAAGGCTTCGCCGCGCCGGAGGAGTGGATGCGGGCTTACGCCGAGATCAACCATTTCGAGGGGGAGCTTCTGGAGCACGGGATCGGAATCTTGAAGTTCTGGATCCATATTACCCCCGACGAGCAAGAGGCCCGCTTCCGGGCCCGGGCGGAATCTCCACTCAAGAGCTGGAAACTCACGGAGGAGGACTGGCGGAACCGAGACCGCTGGGGAGCCTATGAGCGGGCCGTGAACGACATGGTGGAGCGTACCAGCACTCGCCTGGCGCCGTGGATCCTGGTGGAGGGCAACGACAAACGGTACGCCCGGGTCAAGGTGCTGGAGACCGTCTGCCAGGGGTTCCGGGACCTTTTGGCGGGAAAATTCCAGCCTCGGCCCCGGGGTGCCAAGGCGAAGCGGACGGCCGTCCAGGTGTAGAGGGAGGATCCCATGGAGGCTGGACCCCAGCGGCGGACAGCGAGGCGGGGCGAGCTTCGCCTGGTCAGGACGGAGCCGGAACCCGTGGTGGCCCCGGAACTTGTGGGAACCGCTCCTGCAGGCGCTGCGCCCACGCAGGAGCAGCACGTTCAGGCGGCGGTGTCCGACACGGGAGGGGAGGGAAAGGTTTCGGCTGGGTACGATCCCTTTCCCCCGGACTGGCCGCGCACGCCTCCTGATCCCAGCCCTCTCCCCACCCCAGGCCCCGACGGCCGGTACGACCTTTGGGCCCCCGAGTGCTATCTCAACCGGGAGACGACCTGGCTGAACTTCAACTACCGGGTCTTGCACGAGGCCGAGGACCCCCGCACCCCCCTTCTGGAGCGGGTGAAATTCCTTGCCATCGTGGGGTCCAACCTGGACGAATTCTTCATGAAACGTATCGGGGGGCTGAAGCAGCAGCTGGGGGCGGGAATGCTGATCCCCACCCCCGACGGGAAGACCCCCCGGGAACAGATCGACCTCTGTTACGCCATCGTTCGAGACCTGGAGGCCCGCCAACACCGGGCCTGCCTCGAAGTCCTGGCCCGCCTGCGGGAAGCGGGGATCGTGCTGGGCACTTACCAGGATCTGACGGAAGAGGAAAAGGCCTACCTTCGAACCTACTATCACCAGAACATCTATCCGTTGCTGACGCCTCAGGGCACGGATCCCGCCCATCCCTTTCCCTTCATTTCCAACCTGTCCTTGAACCTTTTGGTCCGGATCCGGGTGGAGGCGGACGTGACCCCCTTTGTTGCCCGGGTGAAGGTGCCTATAGGGAAGGGGACCCCTCGTTTCCTGTGGCTCCCCAACCGGCGCGTGGCCGTGCCTCTGGAAGAAGTCATGCGGCAGAACCTGGATCTCCTCTTCCCCGAAATGGAGGTGGAGAGCTGCGAACTTTTCCGGGTTACCCGCAACGCCAACACCGAGTTGGAGGAGGAAACGGCGGACGACCTTTTGGCCATGATCGAGACGGAGCTCCGGGAGCGCCGCTTCGCCCCGATCGTGCGTCTGGAGGTGGAAAAGGGGATGGATCCGGCGCACCGGCTCATGCTGGCCTCGGAACTGGGGTTGGACGAGGAGGCGGATGTTTTCGAAAAGGAGGGGTTCTTGGGGATGCGGGATCTCATGGAGATCGCCCAGCTGGACGTTCCCGCCCTGCGGTACCCGCCGCACGCCCCCGTGGACAGTGCCGATCTTTCCGTATCCCCTGACCGTTCCATTTTCCACATCCTTCGGGATCGCGGCTCCATTTTGGTTCATCACCCTTACGAGTCCTTCGCTACCTCGGTGGAGCGCTTCCTGTACGAGGCGGCGCAAGATCCCAAGGTCCGGGCCATCAAGATGACGTTCTATCGCACATCCGAAGACACCAAGGCCCTGGACTACCTGGTGGAGGCAGCCCGGAACGGCAAGCAGGTGGCCGTGGTCATCGAGCTGAAGGCCCGCTTCGACGAGGAAGCCAACATCCGTTGGGCCAACCGCCTGAGCGAGGCCGGGATCCATGTGACCTATGGGGTGGTGGGCTTGAAAACCCACTGCAAGCTTATTCTGGTTGTCCGCCAGGACCATGATGGCCTCCGCCGGTATGCCCATATCGGCACCGGGAACTACCACGCCGTGACCGCTCGCCAATATTCCGACCTGGGTCTGTTCACCTGCGACCCGCTGATCGGGGAGGACCTCACGGAGCTGTTCAACTACCTGACCACCGGTTTCAAGCCGCGGCGGGAGTACCGGAAGATCTTGAAGGCTCCCCGGAACATGAAGAAGGGCATCCTGGACCGGATCGAGCGGGCAGCCGCCCTCCACCGTCCGGAGTCCCCCAGCCTGCTCCAGTTCAAGATGAATGCCCTGGAAGATCCCAAGGTGGTGAGGGCCTTGTACCTGGCTTCCCAGGCCGGAGTCCAGGTGGATCTGATCGTCCGGGACAGTTGTCGTCTGCGTCCGGGCCTGCCGGGCCTGTCCGATCATGTGCGAGTAGTGAGCATCGTAGGCCGCTTCTTGGAGCATTCCCGCATCTACTACTTCCGGGTGGGGGGCGAAGAAGAGTATTTCGTCGGCTCGGCGGACCTCATGAAGCGGAACCTTTCCAGCAGAATCGAGGTCCTGGCTCCGGTGGAGGATCCCGAACTCCGCAAGGAGCTTCGCCGCCTGCTGGACCTTCAACTCCAGGACCGCCGTAGCGCCTGGCAGATGAATCCCGACGGCAGCTATGTCCAGTTGCAACCGGCCACGGAAGAGGAGGCCCTGGGGTGCCAGGAGGCCCTGATCCGCATCCTGGAGCGGAGGAGAAAACAGGTGGCCAAGAAGTGGCGGCGGAAGCCTCGGGTGCTGGGTCCTCGGGAGGGCGGTCGGAAGCTTTGACGAACCAGGGGAGGCTCATGGAGCAAGGGGAGCGAAAAGGCCCGCCGGAGTCCATTCGGGAGCTGGATGCGGACCACTGGGACCCCAGAGTGATCCTGGGTGATGTGGACTTCCCCCGACCGATTCCCCTCCGGGCCCTGGTGCTCTCCTTTGCGGCCCTTTTCGTGCCGGTCCTGGCGGCGGTGTGGTTTCCGGAGTGGTCTGCGGTGGATGCGGGGCTTCTCCTGTGGTTGACCGCCTTCATTCCGGCCTTTCTCCTCACCTACTATCGCGGCTGGCACGGGGTTTCCCTAGCCCTGGCGCTGGGCATGGCCACCCTGGCCTTGAGCCAGGTGGCCATCCTGTTGGCTGGCGTGCGGATCTCCTCCTGGGGTCTCCTGGGGGGTCTGGTGGTGATCTATGTGGCCGTGACCCTGGGCATCGGGTATCTCACCGACCTGCTGCAGCGCGAGCGCCGGCTGGCCGAGCGGATGGCCCTCACCGACCCCCTCACGGGCATGCCCAACCGTAGGCACGCCGTGGTGTTCATCGAGTCGGCCTTTGCCGCAGCCCAACGGGGGATCCCGCTGACCGTGGTGCTGTTCGATCTGGACCGTTTCAAGGACTTCAACGACACCCAAGGTCACGGGGCGGGTGATGGGGCTTTGAGGGCCGTAGGGGAGATTCTCCTCCGTTCCACCCGCCGGATGAACCTTACGGCCCGTTGGGGCGGCGACGAGTTCCTGAGCATCCTCTCGGAGACCCCCGCAGAAGGAGGGAGAGTCTTTGCGGAGCGGGTTCTTTCGGAAATCCGCCAGGCCTTCCCCTCCGGCACCATCACCGCCAGTGCAGGTGTGGCCCCCTACACCCGCCAGATGGACAGCCCGGGCCGGCTGCTGGTGAGGGCGGATGACGCCCTCTATCTGGCCAAGGCCGCGGGAGGAAACTGCGTTCGGGTGGCAGGGGAACTGCCGGAGGGGGAGGGTTCCCCCTTCTGAAGATTCAGGTAAGGCACGGATCCTGCTCCACGGAGATGAGGAACCGGAAGAGTTCCCGGGGAAATCTTTTCCCCGGCCCAGGACTCCGGACGGGATCGGGTTCCATGATCTTCAAGCAGTACCGATATGAGCCCCTGGGCCAGGCCTCGTATCTGATCGGCTGCTACCGGGAAGGCATCGCCTTCGTGGTGGACCCCATCCAAGACCTGGGTGTGAGCTTCTACCGGGGAGAAGCGGAAAGCTTCAGCCTCCGGGTGGTGGGGGTCTTGGAAACGCACATCGCGGCGGACTATTTGTCCTGTGCCCGTGCCCTTTCCGAGGCATGTTGGTGCCCGCACTACCTGTTCCGCGGCACCCCTGCCCGCTATCCCTATACTCCCTTGGAAGACGGGCAGGTGTTGGAACTGGGGCATGTCCGGGTCCAGACCCTCCACACCCCGGGCCACACCCTGGAACATGTCTGCTATCTGGTCACCGATGTCACCCGGTGCGACGAGCCTTGGCTTGTGCTCACCGGCGACGCCCTCCTGGTGGGGGATGTGGGGCGGCCCGATCTCCTGGTGGGAGCCGAAGGGGGGGTTGACGACGATGTCCGGCGAAGGGCGGAACTCCAATACCGTTCCATCAAGGAGCGGCTCTTCACCTTGCCGGACCACGTGGAGGTCTACCCCGGCCATTACGGGTGGTCCATCTGCGGCGGGATCAACATGAGCGGGAAGGCCTCTTCCACCATCTTCTTCGAGAAGAAATACAACCTTCCCATGCGGCAGCCCAACGCGGAGATCTTCGCGGAGTTCGTTCGGGACACCTCACGACCGCTGCCGGAGAATTTCCAGGATTTCAAGAAGGCCAACCTGGGCCTGGCGGAGGCTCCGGTCCGGCGGGCCTGAGCCCGCACCGCCTCATTCCAGGTCCTTGGGCCGGACGAAAGCCCTGAGGTAGCCGGTACCTTCCCGGACCTCCTTCCAACTGTTCACGGGAAGATCCACCACCGCCAGGGCGCCGGTGGGGTATTTCTCTGCCATCCGTTGCCGGACCTTGGGATCCCCCGAGGGGGCCAGGGAAAGGGCGGCCTCCTCGAGGGCCGGATTGTGACCCACCAACAGGACCGTCCCCAAAGTGTCCGGCAGAGAGCGGATGAGGCGAAGCAGGGTGTCGGGGCCTCCGTGGTAGATGTCATCGCGGATTTCCACCGGAGGACATCCGGACCAGGGGCTCGCCACCGCATCCAGGGTTTCCCGAGCCCGACGGGCCCCGGAGCAGAGGATCTTGTCCGGAATCCATCCCCGCTCGTGCATGTAGAGCCCCATGGCAGGCGCGGCCTTGCGGCCTCGCCCGGCCAGGGGACGATCGTAATCCGCAAGGGAGGGATCGTCCCAACTGGATTTGGCATGGCGAAGGAAATAGACGGTCTTCACGCTCCCCCCCTTCAGGTCGCCTCAAGCTTGACCGCTGAGCCAGAACAGCACCCCGGCCACCACCGGAGGCACCACCAGGTTGTCGTCCACGTCCCAGGGGAGGACCTCCACCAAGGCCCCTGCCAAGGCTCCGGCCAAGGCTACAGGCCAGGGGGTGAAAGGCAGGAGGACCAGAAACGCCACCCCCACAAAGGCTAGGCTCCCCTCCACGGTTCCTGCGCCCAGGCGTCGTTTCCCCCAGTGCCTGCCCGCGAAAGCCGCCGCGGGATCCGCCAAAGCCAGGACCAGAATGCCGCCCAAGGCTTGTTGGCGGGGGAACAGAAGGAGCGTCAGGAGGATCCCCAGGACGTACCAGGTGGACGAGGCGGGCTTCTTGGCCTCCCTGGGAGACACCAGGGGTGAGAACAACTGGAAAAAAAGGCGGTTCAGCTGGGGATTGGTCAGGCGGACTCCATCCAGGAGGAGAAGGACCGAGAACACCACCCCCAGGAGGACCACCGCATCCCAGGTCCGGATGGGAAGGGCCTTGAGGGCCAAAACGATGAAGATCCCGTTGGCGGCGTGGAAGATCCGCCGCCAGGGTTGGAAACCCTGGCTCCTTCTGACGAGAGATTCGAACTCGGGGTCTCGCCGAGCATCGAACGACATGGTCTCCTCACCTCAGGGATTGTGGCGGGAACGGAGCCGCGGGCGGGGTCCCGGGCCTGCCGGACCGAGGTCTCCTCCACCTGGCCCGGCATCGGCCTGTCCGCGGCCCATGTGATGCAAACCCTTCCTCCTTGCTACCCTACCTATACCGAACGTTCACCAGCCCGTCCCCAGCCCCCCAGCAACCTTCCCCAGGACGGAGCGGAACTCTCCGCCTTTGCCCCTCTTTCCGGGAGGTGCCCCCCTATGCCGAACATCGTCCTGCACCTCGTCCTGGCCGAAACCGTGCTGGTACGCTGGCGAAAGCGAGAGCTCGAAGCGCCCTTTCCCCCCGGCGATCCCGCCGCTGTGAATGCGTTTTTCCAAGGGGCGCTGGGACCCGATATGGGATACTTCCCCGGGGGAGGAAGGTTCCTGTCGGATCTGGCTCACCTTTTCCGTACCGGTGACCTTACCCGCCATCTGGTCCAGTTGGCCGCCGATGCCAAGGAACGGGCGTTTGCCTGGGGCTGGGTTTCCCACGTGCTGGCCGACGGCCTGATCCATCCTCTGGTGGGGCGGGAGGTAGGGGGGCTTCTTCTCGGGAACCGGGAGCTCTGCCTCAACGGCGAATCCACCACCCTCGCCCATGTGGGGGTGGAGATCGGACTGGATCTGCATTTCGGCGGTCGGTTCCCCGCCGTCTTGGGCACCCGGCCCGCGCCGGCTTTCCAGGGGCGTGCCCTCCGCTTCCTCGCCGAAGCCTACCGCCGGACCTACGGATGCAGTATCGAGCCGGCCCTTCTGGAAACGTGCCACCGGTCCGTAGCCTTCCTGACCCGTGCCGCCCTCCGCTTGGCCCGGATTCGGCAGGCCCTCCACCGGAACCGCTGGGGTTCCTTGCGGAAGTGGGTCCGGCGTTGGACGGTGCAAGTTTCTCGACAGGCCGGGGGGGGGCTCCTGAAAGGAGGTCTGCTGGGGCTGGTTCACCTGTTCCCGCCCTCCCCGTCTCCGTGGCTCGTGGAGGCGGTGGAGGAGGTGTCGGACCATTTCGGGGATCACTTCTTCTTCCATTTTGCCGGGAAGCTCAAGGACCTGGCCAACCTGAACCTGGAAACCGGCCAGAGCGCGGAACCCGCCGCCTGCCCCTTCCCCTTCCCTGACGGCGGTCGGGTCGCCGCCGTCGCCGCGCTGGGCGGGAACCCCACACCACGGGGGGAGCCCTTCGGGCTGTCTCCGCTCCCCTCTTGGGGAGGGGTCTGAATTGCCCGGGCAAGGACCGATCTCCAAGGGTCCAGGACCAGCCACGCCCCCGCCAAGGCTGCTCCCAACCAGAACGTGGAGAAACGCCACCAGATGAGGACGATCCCCGTCGGCTCCTTGCCGAAGACGGGCTCGAAGGCGGCCAGGAACGTGGACTCCACCGTTCCCCCCAAACGCGGGGGGGAGGGAGTGCCCGAGCACCTTGCTCACGAGGTGAAGGCGGGCTCGCCGGGCTGCCAGGCTCGCGCTCCAGGCCAGGAGTGCCAGGAGGTGGGTCGGCCAGGGGAGGGCCCCCAAGACGTCGGCGGGGTGGGCCTGGAGGCGGGCGAGAAGGAATGCGAAGATGACGAGGCTCACGAGGGGGCCCCCATACCACCACCGTGGGCTCCCGGACCCCCCTGGGCTGGGCTTCATGCCTCAGACCTTGGCGTAGTCCGACGGCTGCCGCGGCGGAATCGGGATCTCCCACCTCGTAGAGTTCGGCGGCTTTCGACCCCCGGACCCTGTCCGGGACGGCCCCGGCCCGGACCCCCACCACCGGCAGACCCGATGCCGAGGCCTCGGCCACCGACAGGCCGAAGGTTTCGGCCGGGCCGGGGGCCCAATAGAGGTCGGCCCCGGACAGCATGCGGGCCAGGGTTTCCCGACTCCGGACCGGCCCCAGCACGGCGGCGTCGGCGAAGCCCGCGGCGGCCTTCCGGAGCCGCTTCTCGGACGGGCCCTCGCCGATCAAGACCAGGTAGGGCCGGGTTTCTTCCTCCAGGCGGGCGTGGGCCTGCAGGACCAGATGGAGCTGTTTTTCCGGGCAGAAACGGCCGGCGAACACCGCGATGGGCTTCTCCGGCGCCACGGACAGGATCTGTCGGAGGAGGGAGGGCTCGGAACGGGGACGGAAGACCCGCAGGTCCACCCCGAGGGAGATGAGTTCGAGGTTCCGGAGCCCCAGACGCCGGAGGTCCCGGATCACCGAAGGGCTTGTGGCCACCGTCCGATGGAAGCGGGAATACACCGACAAGAATGGGCTACCCACCTCCACCACGTGGGGCGGGGCCGCGGCGAGGACCGGCGCCAGGGGCCGGAGGGAAAGGAGGAACCGGTACCCGGGGGCGAAGGGAATCGGAGGGCCGGGGATCCGGTAGAGGGTGCTGTTCCCCGTCCGTTCCACCTGGAAACGAGGCCCCGGGACCACCACCACATGCTCCACCGGCTCCCCTGCCAGATACGCCATCGTGGCTTCCAGGTAGGTCCGCACCCCTCCGGCGGCGCCACCATAGAACAGGGTGACGTCGTAGAGGCGCAGGGGGGCGGAGGGAAGCGGTCGTTTCGGCATCGAGGCACGGACCATGTCTGGAAAAGCTCGGCGGGCCGGTGGTCCGTTGTGTCACGGATCGGTATGGGTGAGACGGCCGATCCGCAGACGATCGTGTACCGGCAGCGGCGTGGACGTTCTGTGCGCCGATCGTGACTCGCCCGCTACCGTTCCAGCACCGTTCGTTCGGGGGGAAGGGCCGACCTTGCTGAGGCAGCAACCGGAATCCCAGACGCCGGAGGCCTCATGCGGATCGCCCTCTTCACGGACACGTTCCTCCCCACCGTCAACGGGGTCGCCCGAAGTCTGGCCCGTTTCCTGGACCATGCCGTGGGGCGGGGCCATGAGGTGGGTATGGTGTCCACCCGGGTGGGGGCGGAGCCGGCTCCGGGGGCGGTTTTTCACCATCAGGTTTCCGGGATCCCCTTCTTGCTCTACCCCGAACTCCAGGCAGCGGGACCCTTGAGCCGGGCAACCAAGAGACAATTGGAGGCCTTCCGGCCCCAGGTGGTCTGGGCGGTCACCGAAGGGTTGGTGGGGTGGCAAGGGCGGAGCTGGGCCCGGCGAAACGGGGTCCCCTTGGTGAGTTCGTTCTGTACCGATTTCCCCTCCTACCTGGCCGACTATGGGCTGAAAGGTTCGGAAGGTCTCTTGTGGTTCCTTCTTCGGACCTTCCATGGGCCGTCCTGCGTGGTTTTCTGTCCCTCCCGGGCCACGCAGGAACAACTCCGGGAGCGGGGCTTCCGTAACCCGCTCCGCCTCTGGACCCGGGGCGTGGACACGGACGTGTTCTCGCCGGCTTTCCGGGACCTGGAACTCCGCCGGAGCCTGCTGGGGGAGGCGGCCGACGACGAGGGGGGGATGATTCTGCTTTATGTGGGGCGGCTGGCTGCCGAGAAACGGCTGGATATCCTCTTGGAAGCTTTTCGGGCCATTCGGCAAAGGTGGTGTTCCAGGGTGGTCCTGGCCCTGGCCGGCGACGGGCCTGCCCGTCCGTTCCTGGAGCGGATGGCCGGGGAAGGGGTGGTGTTCTTGGGGTACCGGCGGGGCGAGGCGCTGTCGAAGGTGTACGCTTCGGCGGACCTTTTCGTCTTCCCCTCCGACACGGAGACCTTCGGCAACGTGGCCCTGGAGGCCATGGCCAGCGGCCTCCCCGTGGTGGCCCCGGCCAAGGGGGGGGTGCAGGAGATCGTGATCCCGCATCGGACGGGGGTCCTCGTCCCGCCTCGTGATCCGGCAGCCCTGGCCGGGGCGGTGCTGGAGCTCTTGAACGCTCCGGCGGAAAGGGCCAGGTTGGCGGAAGGAGCCCGGCGGTTGGCCGGAGAACGGAGCTGGGAAACCATTTTGGACCGGTTTCTCCAAGACCTGTCCCGCGTCGCCCTCCACCCCTCCGGACCCCAGGTCCAGGCGGAGGGTACGATACACAACCGTTCACGAAGGGCTACCTTTCCGTGGCCTGTCCGGCACGGGGGTGCTGTGGAGCGGCCCCTATCGTAGGGGGAGTGAACAGGGCGGAGGGCCCGCCGGCCGGGGGTGCCCTGCCGTTCCCTCAGCTTCTTCGGCGGGAGGAAGATGCCGGCTTGGATCGCAAGGCTGGGAAGGTTCGACGAACGGTTGCTCCATGCCCTGGTGCTCCGTCGTCGTGAGTGGCTGGATGTCCTGGTGCAGGGGCTGACCCGCCTGGGGGATCCCCCGGTGGCCGTCGCCGTGGCGGGATCGTTGGCTCTGGGCGTGGTTCCTTCCCTCCAGGAAACGGGGGTGATCAGTGCCTTTGCCCTGGCGTTCTCCCACCTCCTGGTTCAGCTTCTCAAGCGGCTGTTCTCCCGGAAGCGGCCGAGCCTGCCGGTGGGACTCGAATCCCTCATCCAGCCCCCCGACCGGTTCAGCTTCCCCTCGGGGCACGCGGCGGCGGGTCTCTCCATCGCCCTTCCCCTGAGCCTTGCCGCCCCCATCCCCCTGGGAATCCTCATCCTGGGCCTGGGGATCGCCGTGGGCCTGTCCCGCTGCTACCTCGGCGTGCACTACCCCGGCGATGTCTTGGCAGGGTGGGCCCTTGCGGCCCTTTCCGTAGCCCTCGCGGATCCCCTCCTTTCGGTTTTCGGCTGAAAGGCCCCGGTTTCCGGACCCCACCTGGGCCTTTCCGGAGCCGGCCGGGCTCTGCCCTTCGGTGGGTTCCTGACCGGTTTTAGGCGTTTGCCCCTCCGCACCGCCGTTCGCAGACCCCATGGACCGCCCTGCCGCCTGGGCGAGGGTCCGGCGGACCGGTCCTGGCGCAACCGGCCCGTGGCCCTCACCTTTGCCGGAGACGCCCCCCCTTTCCCCGGAGGATTGGCTCCATGGCTTCGGTCCCCCTCTCCCGCCGCTCCTTCCTTGCCGCCGGGGCGGCCCAGCTTCTCGGTACCCCGCCCTTTCTGGCCCACGTCCACCGCCCCGCCCCCCGCCAGCCCGCGCCCCCCCAGCCGGATCCCTCCCTGGTCCCCCAGGAGACGGCCGACGCGGCCCGGCGCCTCCTGTCTGCCGCCCTGGAAAACCGCCGGGCTTGGGACCGCCTGGCCGAGATGGTGGACCGCTTCGGGCCCCGCCCCAGTGGGAGTGCGGCTCTGGAGGAGGCCCTGGACTGGATGCTGGAGGAGATGCGCCGGGACGGGCTGGAGGAGGTCGCAGCCGAAGGGGTCAGGGTCCCCCGCTGGGTTCGGGGCCCCGAGTCCCTGGAACTTTTGGCCCCGTGGCCCAAATCCATGAGCCTGCTGGCCCTGGGGGGTAGCGTTCCCACGCCGCCTGAGGGGATCCGGGGGCCGGTGCTGGTGGTGGGGAGCTTCGAGGAACTGGAGAGGCGGAAGGAAGAGGCCAGGGGCAAGATTGTCCTCTTCGACGTCCCCTTCACCACCTACGGGGAGACCGTCCGCTACCGGAGCGAAGGGGCGGTGGCTGCGGCCCGGGCCGGCGCGGTGGCCTCGCTGATCCGCTCCGTCACGCCCTTTTCCATGGACACGCCCCACACGGGAGGAATGCGGTACGAAGCGGGCGTGCCCCGGATCCCCCATGCCGCCATCACCTTGGAGGATGCCGCTATGCTCTCGCGGATGCAGGCGAGGGGAATGACCCTGGAGGTCCGCCTCCGCCTGGAATCCCGCGACGAGGGGATGGTTCTCTCCCGTAACGTCCGGGGGGAGATCCGAGGGCGCGAGCGGCCCCGGGAAATCGTGGTGGTGGGGGGGCACACGGATTCCTGGGATGTGGGACAAGGGGCCATGGACGACGCCGGGGGAGTGGTAGCGGCTTGGGAAGCCGTTCGGCTCCTAGGGGAGCTGGGCCTGCGGCCTCGGCGGACGGTGCGGGTGGTGGGATGGACGGCGGAAGAAGTGGGGGTGTTCGGGGGCGAGGCGTATGCCGTGGCCGCCGAGCGCCAAGGGGAGACCCATGTGCTGGCCATCGAGTCCGACAGCGGGGTGTTCGCCCCTACGGGGTTCGGCTTTGCAGGAAGTCCGGCGGCCTACGCGGTGGTGAAAGAGGTGGGCAGGCTCCTGGAGCCCATCGGAGCTGGAGCGGTGGTGGAGGGGGGAGGAGGAGCCGACATCGGCCCCCTCATCCGTCAGGGGGTTCCGGGGATGGGGCTGAATGTGGACTCGAGCCGGTACTTCTGGTACCACCACACCCGGGCCGACACCCTGGACAAGCTGGACCCCGAAGAACTGGCCCGGTGCGTCGCGGCGTTGGCCGTGATGGCGTACGTTGTGGCAGATCTCCCTGAGCCTTTGCCCAGGTGAGGTCGAGGACGCGTCAGCTTCCAGGAGGGAACATGACCAGGCGAGAGGCATCCGAAAGGGGGGGGAAGGCGGGGGTTACCGGGCTGAGCCGCCGCCGGTTCGTGGGCCTCTCTTCGGCGGCCGTGGCGGCGGCGGCGGCCTGCCGGGGGACCCCAGGGGGACAAGGGGGATCCGCCGGGTGTCCCCCCGACGGCGAGCTTCCCCCCTCCATCCAGGCCCTGACTTCCCGGGCCGCGGAGGCCGTGCCCATCAGCCGGGAAGAGCGGGCTGCCAGGATCGAAAGGGCCCGGGGACTCATGCTCCGCCATGGGCTGGACGCCATCTTCCTCACGGGGGGCACCTCCATGGTGTACTTCGCCAACCTGCGGTGGGGCCTTTCGGAGAGGCTGACGGGGCTGGTGATCCCGGCCCGCCGGGAAGCCTTTGTGGTGACCCCGGCCTTCGAGGAGGAGAGGACCCGGGAGCAGTTGGCCGAAGGACCCCTGGCGGATGTGGAGGTCCTGACCTGGGAGGAGGACGAGGACCCCTATGCTCTGGTGGCGGCCGGGCTCCGCTCCCGGGGGTTGGCCACGGGACGGCTGGGGATGGAGGAAACGGTCCGCTTCGTCTTTTCGGACGGGGTGGCCCGGGCGGCGCGCGGCGTGGAGATCGCCAGTGCCACGCCGGTCACCGCCGGGTGTCGGGCGGTCAAGGATGAACACGAGCTGGCTCTTCTGAAGCTGGCCAATGAAGTGACCCTCTCGGCCTACAAGGCGGCTTTCGAGGCCCTGACTCCCGGGATGACCCAAGGCGACTTCGCGCGGTTGGTTTCCCAAGCCCATTCCCGCCTGGGATTCAGCGGAAGTGCCGGCGTCCAGGTGGGCCCGTATTCCGCCCTTCCCCATGGATCGGCTCAGCCGCAGGTGGTGGAAGAAGGGGTGGTGCTCCTGGTGGACGGCGGCTGCAGCGTGGAGGGGTACCGTTCCGATATCAGCCGCACCTTCGTCCTGGGAAAGGCCACCGACGCCATGAAGCGGGTGTTCGAGGTGGTTCGGCGGGCGCAAGCAGCGGCCCTGTCGGCGGCCAAACCCGGTGTGCCGGCGCAAGGGGTGGATGCCGCGGCTCGGGCGGTGATCGAGGAGGCGGGGTTCGGTCCCGACTATCGGTTCTTCACCCACCGGGTGGGACACGGGATCGGGATGGACGGCCACGAGTGGCCGTAC
>JAUQOX010000119.1 GCA_030550695.1 Gemmatimonadota bacterium
AAGGGGGTAGGGAGCGGAGAAAGGACGGGGCCTGTCAGGTTGGAGGTGACGGGAGCCGCAGGTCAACACCCGACCGGCGGCTCTCTTTCTTTTCCAAGGGGTTGTCGGGGGGAGCCTTCTGGGCTGAAGAAGCTGGACGGCTGCCCCCGGTTTCGTCGGCCGAACCTGTAGGGGGGCATCTCTCGTGACAGCCTGGACTCGTCGCTCGGTGCCCATGGCGACGGCCCGCCCTCCGGGCCCCTTCGGTCGCCCCCGCGGTGCCGTGGCTGCCAGGGCGCCCCGGTGGGGCCCCAGATGGTTGGATCTGACGCTTCTCGGTGGGGCCGTCCTGGCTCTCGGAGGCCTCTTCTCTCTCTTCACCCTTCCGGAACACGAAGCCTTGGCCGCCATGTTGGTCTTGGCCGGGGGGGTAGGCGCCCTGGCGCTCGTTTTCCCCCGGCTGGTCATCCCGAATGACCGGGCCTTCATGCTGAAGGTGGTGGTGGCGGGGCTGTTGATCCGCTTGGGCCTGGCCGTTCTGGCCCATGCCCACCTGCCGGTGGGCTTCTTTGCACCGGACCAATACACGTTTCAGGATGTGGGGTGGCGCACCCTTCGCTTCCTGCGGGGAGAGGGCCCGGCCCCCTGGCAGATCCGGGACACGCTGGAGGTGGGGTATTACTATTGGAACGCCATACTTTTCGCCCTGTTCGGGTTTGCACCTTTGGCCCCAAAGCTGATCAATGCTTTCTTGGGCGTCGCGGTGGGCATGATGGGGTACCGGATGGCTGGAGAACTCCTGGGGCGACAGCCTGCCCGTACGGCGGCGGTTCTGATCACCTTCTTCCCCTCTCTGGTCCTCTGGTCCACGCAAAACCTCAGGGACACGCCGACGGTCTTCCTGCTCATGTTTTTGTTTTGGCAGGTATTCCGCCTTCGCACCCGGGTGACGGGGAGCGGTATTCTGGGCGTTCTGGTGTCGTTGAGCCTTTTGGCCCTGCTGCGGGACTATCTTGCCGTGGTGGTGGCGGTCACCCTCATCGGATCTGTCCTCATCTCTCCTGCGCGGAAGCTCCACACCAACATCTTCATTGGCCTGGTCCTTTTCACTTTCGGCGTGCTGGCCAACCAGCGGTTCGGCCTGGCTACCGAAACTCTCGAGTCGGCGAGCTTCGAGTCGTTGACCCGTCAGCGGGAAGCACTGGCGACCGGGGGGTCTGCTTTCGGCACCGGCTTTGATACCTCGACTCCGCAAGGAAGTCTGCTGTATCTTCCCCGGGGGCTCGTCTATTTCCTCTTTGCTCCTTTTCCCTGGATGGTAGGGAGTCGCCTCAGTCTCATGGCGTTGCCGGAAATGCTGGTCTGGTACGCCCTCATTCCCATGGTGATCGGGGGCGCGCGGTACCTTCTCCGAAGGAAGTTCTTCGAAGTTCTCCCCATGCTTTTCTTCTTGACCGTCACCTCCGCCGTCTATGCCCTGGTGGAGGGCAACGCCGGCACTGCCTATCGGCATCGGGCCCAGGTCTTGGTATTTTTCCTGCTGATGGCATCGGGAGGATTGAGCCTTTGGCGGACAAGGCGAAAGTCGCAGGTAACGACTAGATCCTCTGTGCTCAGACTCTGACCAGATCTCGAGCCAGACGACAAGCGTTGGCGGAAGAGAGATCCCGTGAGCTCGCGCCTCTTCTATCCTATTCTAGATGATCTGACGGAGAAGATTCTACCCCGGCCGGAAGGCGAATTGTTTCTCACCGACTTTTGGGAGCGCCAAGCAGAGTTCGCTGACAAAATCCACGGTTCGCGAGTGCTGGTTACGGGCGGCGCAGGCTCCATCGGTTCTGCAACTCTCCGTTGTATTCTCTCTTTCGGACCCGAGGCTCTTCACGTTATCGATCAGAATGAAAACGACCTTGCGGAACTGGTCCGCAGTATCAGGAACCAGGGGCCAGCCTTTCCGAGGGTTGATCTCCGCTTTCTGCCGTTGGATTTCGGTTCCTCCTGTTGCTACCGGTTTCTCAGAGGCCAGAAACCCTACCACTTCGTGTTGCACTTTGCAGCAGTAAAGCATGTGCGGTCGGAGAAGGATGTGGCATCTGTCCTGCACATGCTGGATACCAATGTGCTCAAGAGCGCCAGGCTTCTCAGGTGGTTGGATGAAGTCTCGCCGGATGCCAGAGTCTTCTATGTCTCTACGGACAAGGCGGCGGACCCCGCAAGCTTTATGGGTGCTAGCAAGCGGCTGATGGAACAGGTGCTTTTTTCTGCGGACATCTCCGATACGGCTAGAGCCCGCTCGACGTCGGTGCGATTCGCCAATGTTGCTTTTTCCCGAGGAAGCCTCCTGGAATCGTTCCTTTTCCGCTTGGCCCGCCGGCAGCCTCTGGCGGTACCGAGGGGCGTGCGGCGCTTCTTCCTGGGTCAGAGGGAGGCTGCACGTCTGTGCATGTTGGCAGCCTTCTGCGTCCCTCCGGGGGTCTTGGCGGCTCCTCGTCTCGAGGCGAGCCTCTACGAAGTAGAGTTGGTGGAGCTTGCCCGAAGGCTTCTGGAGGTTTTGGGCTATCAGGCGAAACTCATTGAGGAGGGGGAAGAGGTCGAAGGAGGAGCTGAAGATTGGATGGCTCGGATGAGAGAGGGAGCCTATCCGGTATACCTTACGTCCCCAGACACATCCGGAGAGAAAGAACGGGAGATCCTCTTCGGGGCAAGGGAAGCGGTACGCGAGTTGGGCTATCGAGATCTCATGGAGGTGTTGAGTCCTCTCTGCTTGCCTGGAGCCCTCGCGTCTTTTCTTGGGCGACTGGAGGATTGGATGCGCACGCCCGAAGTAGTTTTGACCAAGGAAATGATTGCTGAGGAGGTGAGAAAGGTGGTACCGGAGTTCGAGCATCGGGAAACGGGAAGGAATCTCGACGAGCAAAGGTAGCGGCTGGGATCGCAAATGGGCTTTCGCGCCGTAGTGCTTGCAGGTGGCCGAGGGACACGGCTGGCGCCCTTCACCCGGGTTCTGCCGAAGCCGCTCTTGCCTGTAGGAGAGCGTCCCATCTTGGACTTGTTGCTGGGCAAGCTGGCTCGGGAGGGCTGTGAGCGGGTGACCTTGTCGGTGGGTTACCTTGGGCACCTCATTGAAGCGTACTGCGGAAGAGGGGAACGGTGGGGCATTACGGTGGACTATGTCCGAGAAGAGGAGCCTCTGGGTACGGTCGGGGCGTTGGCCTTGATGGAGGATCCACCCGAGGAACCTTTCCTGGTGTTGAACGGGGACATCCTGACGGACTTTTCCTTTCCGAGCATCTTCGACGTCCATGAAGCGAGCGGCGCATGCCTCACCATCGCGGCGTATCGTCGGAGAGTCAGGGAAGAACTGGGGGTCTTAGAGGTAGACCGCGATGGCGTCCTGGTCGGCTACCATGAGAAACCGGAGCGAGAGTACCTCGTGAGCATGGGCGT
This sequence comes from Gemmatimonadota bacterium, assembly GCA_030550695.1. GTDB lineage: Bacteria > Gemmatimonadota > Gemmatimonadetes > Longimicrobiales > Gaopeijiaceae > JAUQOX01. Next base: position 3,427 of record JAUQOX010000119.1, read on the forward strand.
TTACTGCATGAGCGCGGAGTGCATCGGGTTCATTCGGGTCGGAGAGCGTCTGGACTTCCCTGACCTGGTAGGGAGGCTCCTGGCAGCGGGGCGACGGATCCAGACCATGATCCACGATGGAGACTGGTTGGATCTCGGTCGTTACGACGATTTCTTCCGGGCCAACGAGGAGTGGCCCGACCAAGAGGGATTTGGGTTCCGCTCGACGGGGATGAGAATAGCCGGTGACCAAGCTTCGACCTGAGAGACTGGATTTCCCTGCCCGCCCAGCAAGTTACGGCACTTCTCTTGGGCTTTACTATCAAGATTTTTCAGCGGCCATCACCTTGGTGGAAAGTGGTTTTCACGGAACGAGAGACGAAAGGGGAATACCGCTCGTACGATACGGCGAGCAGGGTCTGCACTATAACCCCATCACCATAGCCCAATATGGTCTGGCCAACCTCGATGCGGTCATGCTGGGCGAAGACAGCAGGCGCGCCCTTGCCACTGATCTTTTGGATTGGTTGGTTGGCTCACTGGAACGGCAGTCGGGGGGAGGGGGCCTATGGCGGATGCCGTTTCGTGACCCCAAGTACGTATGGCTCGATCGCGGTTGGGTATCGGCATTGGCGCAGGGGCAGGGGATTTCTGCCTTGCTGAGGGGGTACGAGCTATTCGGCAGGGAACAGTATTTTGCGGCTGCTGGAGAGGCTTACCAAGGCCTACATTCCGGGCGTGTATCTCCGCCGTTGCTGCGGGAAGCTGCGAACGGCACCCTCTGGTACGAGGAGTATCCCGCCGAGCGGCCGCTCCACGTGTTGAACGGCCATGTCTACGCCATGCTGGGGGTCTTGGACTGGGCCAGGGTGACGGGGGACCCCAGGGCTTTTGCAAGGTGGGAAGCCGCCGTTTCGGCGGTGCGCTCGACGTTGGCATCGTTCGACACCGGCTACTGGTCCGTTTACGATCTCCGCTTCCGAGAGCTCGCAAGCCTACACTATCACAAGAACATCCATCTGCCTCTGCTTGAGGTGGTGGGGAGCCTCACGGGAGATCCATACTTTGATGAGGTGGCTCGGCGGTGGCGCTCCTACTTGGGGAGCCCCAGGTGCCGCATCCAAAGGTGGGTGGTTCTTCGTCTGGCCCACCGGATCCGACGGATTGGCCACGGGAGGGGTGTTCCGGACGGCTCAAACAAGGGAGTGCAATCATGAAATGGCGCATTCCTCTCTCGGATGTGCATCTGGGAGCCGAAGAGGCAACGGCGCTTCAGCGGGTTCTCCAGAGCGGTTGGCTGACCCTTGGACCGGAGGTTCGGAGCTTCGAGACGGAATGGGCACAATTCCTGGAGGTTGCCGATGCCGTGGCCGTTTCGAGCGGGACGGCGGCCCTTCATCTGGCCAGCCTAGCGCTCGGAGTAGGTCCGGGAAGTGAAGTGATCGTGCCGACCCTCAGTTTTGTGGCCACCGCCAATGCCGTGGTCCTGGCGGGGGGCAGACCGATTTTCGTGGATGTGCGGAGTGAGGATGACCTGACCATGGATCCCGAGGAGGTGGAGGCGGCGATCACCTCCCGTACGGTGGGGGTGGTGGTGATGCATTATGGGGGCTACCCCTGTGACATGGATGCCCTGAAGAGGATCTGCGACCAGCATGGGCTGTTCCTCATGGAAGATGCAGCCCATGCCCCTGGCGCAAAGTGGGGAGAGCGATTTTTGGGGAGCATCGGCGGGGCCGGTTGTTTCAGTTTTTTCGGCAACAAGAACCTGACCACCGGGGAGGGAGGGATGGTGGTGGCGCCCGCCCCCGAGATCTTGGAGCGTGTTCGTCTGCTCCGTTCCCACGGTATGACCTCCCTCAGTTGGGAGCGTGCAAGTGGCCACGCATGGGACTATGAAGTACTGGGGGTAGGCTTCAACTATCGTCTGACTGAGCTCGCTGCGGCTCTCGGACGGGTGCAACTTCGCAAACTGGAGATCAACAACCGGCGTCGAGTGGAACTGCTGAAGAAGTACCGCACGGATCTTTCCGCAATTCCAGAAGTGAAAATGCCATTTGGGGAGAAGGAGGGGGTCGGTCACCTGTGTGTGATCGTCGTCGAGGAAGAAGGTGCGCGGGACGGCTTGCGACGCCATCTCGCCGAGCGTGGCATCCAGACGAGCCTTCACTACCCTCCCATCCATCTGTTCAAGTTCTACCAAGAGACGTTTGGAACCAGAAGGGGCGACCACCCGAAGGCAGAAGACCTTCACCGCAGGCTGATCACCTTGCCCCTGTACCCTACCTTGCGGGAAGAGCAGGTCGAGGAAATCGTGGAAAGCATCGCGCACTATTTTCGGTGAGGGGCAGGAATGCGGGTGGAGTTGCGGGTGCTAGGGGCGGAAGAATGGGAGAGACTCCTGCGAGAAGCAGAAAAGCCGTTCCGCTTCTCGCACCGTTTCGATGCCGGCCATGCCTTGGCCTCGGCATTCCCTCGCTTTCGGTACACTCCCCTGGAGGTACGGTTCTCGGACGGGAGTCGGATATTACTCCCCGTCGTTGAGGTGCGCCATCGGGCCTTTAAGCTCACCAGTTGGTACAGTTTGCCCCTTGATTGGGAGGGATCGCCCATCGTCCTGGAGGGCAGCTTCGATGGCGAGAAGCTGGAGAGTTTCTTTCGCCGCCTCGGTGTCGGGGCATCCCTTTGGCTGTTCGGTGGGGCGTGCGGCGGCCCGGTGGACTCCACGACGCTGCCTCGCGGCTGGCGGGTGGAAGAACGAGCGACCCACGTGCTGGGGTTGAGTAGGGATTTCGAGGAGCTTTGGCTGCGTTCTTTTTCCTCCAAGAACCGGAACAGTTGCAGGAAAGCCGAGCGGGAAGGGGTGCGAGTCACATCAGAGCGTGCAGAATCGGCTTTCGAGGAATACTATACCCTCTACCTGCAAGCGTCGCAGGAATGGGGGTACCGGACGCCCCCGTATCCCCGGTCGCTTTTCCGCGCCTTGAGTCGTTCGGCACACGCGAAAGTCTGGCTTGCCTGGGCGCCCCAGGAGGAAAGACCTGTGGCGGGTGCAATCGTGCTTCTGGGGAGCGCGGATGCTTTCTATTGGAGTGGTGCTATGCGACGGAGCCACCGGGGGCTTGCTCCTATGAATGCGATTCTCAAGGCGGTGATTCGAGACGCCTGCGAAAGGGGTCTTCGTTACCTCGACTTCGGGGCCAGCCCCCCGGAGAGCGGCATTCAAAAATTCAAGGAGAGTTTTGGCGCCCGGCCCCGCAGGGTAGTGGCTTTGCATAAAGCCACGCCCCTGCACCGAGGGGTGGTTTCTTGCCTCGGTGCGGCGCGGTTGCTGGCACGCGCGGCCCTTGGGAGACCCGGAGGAGAGCCGTGATGCGAGGGATTCTCGAAGCCCTGATGGAGGTACGGGAGCGTGGCAGACTGAGACGGCGTTTTCCCACCCTCCAGGTGGCCCCGGGCGTGCATATCCGCAGCCCCGAAAGGCTGCAGGTAGGTGAGGGGGTCATGCTCGACGTGGGAGTCGTGCTCCATTGTGGAGGGCTGGGTTGGGCACCGGAGGGTGGCATCGTGCTGGGGGACCGCTGTTATATAGGGCCGCGATCTGTCCTGTTTGGTGGGGGAGGGATCGAGGTGGGTGCGGACACTTTGATTTCCCCTGGCGTGGTGCTTGTCTCCCATCAGCACTCGTTTCGCCGGGGCCAGGTGTTGATCAGGGAGCAACCGCTGCGGTTCGGAAAGGTCGTGATAGGGCGTGACGTCTGGATCGGAGCGAACGCTGTGGTCCTGCCTGGAGTTCGATTGGAGGATGGGGTGGTTGTGGGAGCAGGGGCGGTGGTCACTCGGGATGTACCGGCCGGATCGGTCGTAATGGGTGTTCCGGCGAGGGTTGTCGGTGAACGCTAGCACTTCGTCGTGTCGGGCCTGCGGGGCCGAGGAGCCGAAATTCCTCTTCCAGACGGGTTCCTATCGTCTGGTGCGCTGTGCAGGGTGCGGCTTGGTATGGGTTTCCAATCCTCCGTCATCCGAGGAACTTCAGGGGCTCTACAATGAGGCCTATTGGGAAGATCCAGCCACAGAAGGGTACTCTGGCTATGCAAGGCTCGAACGCGAAAAGCGGATGCATTTTGCCTCGCTCATCAACATTCTGGAAAGATTTCGGCCGCCCGACAAATCGGTTTTGGAGATCGGATGTGCGTACGGGTATTTCCTGGACGAGGCGAAAAAGAGAGGCTGGCGGGTCCGTGGTCTGGAATTCTCGCCTTACGCTGCTGCCTTTGCCAGGGATCGCCTGGGACTGGACGTATCGGTGGGGGGCATCGAACAAATAACGGAGGCCGCCGAAAGCGTAGGTGTGGTGGTGATGTGGGATGTGATCGAGCACCTCCCGGATCCTACCGCAGCCGTCAGAACCGCCTGGCGAATTCTCAAGCCCCAGGGTCTTTTGGCGTTGTCTACAGGGGATGTGGGTAGTCTGTCGGCTCGGATACATGGCCGATGCTGGAGCCTTATGACCCCTCCCTGGCATTTGTTCTATTTCACCCGCCGCTCGTTGCGGCTCCTTATGCGACGGTCAGGGTTCTCGGTGATCTGGATGGGAGGGGACGGGGTGGTAGCCGCTGATCCCGCTTCACCCCGACCGCGCCTGCCTCCATGGCTGAGCAGTTTGCTTCTCCGTCCCTCTGTTACCCGTGCCTTCCGATTCTTGGGATGGGGATCGGTTGTATTCCTTTGCGCCCGCAAGAGCTCGGCAGCATGAAAATCCTCTTTGTCGGAGACCCGCGGAGCGTCCATACTGTCCGCTGGGTGAGCTGGTTTGGGAAGGATCATGAGGTGGCCTTGATGCGGGTCTTCCCCGCCGACGTGTTGTCGGAGGTGCCGGGCCCCACACTACCGCAAGGCGGTGGATTGGGGAGGCTCCGGCTGGTAAGATCGGT
>JAUQOX010000120.1 GCA_030550695.1 Gemmatimonadota bacterium
CAGGCTGAAGAGCAGGCCGCCCGCCGTGGTGCCCAGGGCCTCCCAGACGTAGGTGCCTGTGGTGCCTGCCACGGCGTCTGCCTGCTCTGCCCCTTCCCGCCACAGGCGGGCCAGCAACACGAACTGCCATCCCAGGAGCAGACATGGGGGGGCCATGGCCGCCACACCGGCCGCCACCGTGGCGGGAAGGGAAAGGAACTCCCCCGGAAGGAGGGGAAACAGGGATCGCACGCCCCGCACCGCCAGAAGCGTCGCCGGAAACACCGCCATGGAGGCCCAGGCCAGGGCCCTCAAGACGGTGCCGGGCCTTCCGATCCCATGGGCCCACCGTCCCGCCCACCGGCTTCCCACCGCCACCCACGCCATCCAAGCGGCCAGGAGGATCCCGATGGAGAACTCGCTCCCGTAGAAGACCATGAGGAGTTCCCTGAGGAGGACCACCTGAACCCCCTGGGCCACGACCCCCAGGGCCAAGGCCGGCCAACCGTAACGGGGCGGACGAGCCATCGTGTTGCGGACCGGTCCCACGGGCGGCAGAGAAGATCCGCCGGACCAGGCCGTCTCCTCAGAGCGGACCCGAGGCGGAAAACCACCTCCGGTACACCCCGTAGAGCCGCTCCAAGAGCCACTCCGCGTTGGGATAGTCGCGGTAGGTCTTGGGGGGTTCCCGGATGATGGCTTCCAGTTCCTCGAGGCCGATGCCGAACTTCTTGGCCAGGTATTCCTTCTCCACCTCGATCCCCTCGGGGTCGTAAGGCGGCCGGGCCAAGGCTTCCAAGGCCGCTTCCCGGGTGATCTCACCGGTGAGGATCTGGGTGGAGAAGGTGGCTCGCCGGTAGTCGATGCCGAACTTCACCGGCAGAAGGTAGGAGTGCAAGAATCCGGTGATGCGGGACTCGTGGTGCTTGCCGCCGTAAGGCCGCCAGCCCATTTCCTGGCGGAGGAACGCCTCGGCGTCTTTTCGCCGGTAGGGTACGTAGTTCAAAATGTAGAGGAAGCGGATCCCCTTGACGAACTTGTAGTAGGACTCGGCGAGGAAGCCGAAGGTGGGAAAGGTGCGCAAAGGACGGGTGCCGAAGCGCCGGTGTATGGCTTTCAGGTAGCGCACATCCTTGGCGTTGTAATGCCACGCCTTAGGCAGGATCCCCTCGGTGGCGAAGTTGCCGCCGCTGATGATGATCCTGACGCCGACTTCCGCGGCTACCCTGTGCAGAGCGGCCGGGATGGCCATATCCGTGGGGGTTTCGATTTCGGGTACCGAGGCCTTCAGGAACGCCAACTGCAGATCCCTGAACTCCTCCCAATCCAATACGAAGCTTCGGTAGTCCAGCCCCAGACGCTCGGTGAGGGTCTTGATGTTGCGCACGGCAATGTCGGAGTTCCAGCCGTTGTCCATGTGGACCACCAGGGGGCGGAGTCCGAAAGACACGGCCACGTAGGCGGCGTAACAACTGTCCACCCCCCCGCTCACCCCCACCACCGAGTCGTACGGTTTTCCCCTACTCCTTTTCCTGATCCTGGCCACCACGGCTTCCAGTTGCCGCCGCCCTTCGTCCTCGCGGAAGATCCTCTTGGCGGTCCTCTCCAGAAAGTCCGTGCAGTGATTGCAGCGTCCCTCGGCGTCAAAGGTGATGTCGGGGTCCGAGGTATCCATGACACAGCGGGTACACTGTCGGTAGGGCCTCGGCTCGGAGGAAAGGGAGGACGCAGAGGTGCCGGGCGAGATCCCCTGGGCCGAAGAAGGGACCGACGGCGGAGAAGGCCAAGGCGAGGGAGGAACAGGGGACGAGGCCATCACGGATCCCGAAAGGAAGAGTAGGATGCGTTGCGGGGCTCAGAAGGGAAGCTCGGTCCTCTCCGGATAGCTGATGAGCACCCCCCGATGGCGCCCGTGGAACACAAAGAGGCTACCCGCCGCCACGGCCGTGGCTCCTCCTTTTGCCACGGCCTCCCTGAAATCCGCAAGGCGGCCAGCCCCGCCAAGGGCCACCACCGGTACGGTCACCGCTTGGGACACCTGACGCAACAGTTCCAGGTCGTACCCCCTCATGGTCCCTTCCCGTTCCACCCCATGGACAATGATCTCGCCGGCGCCCATGGCTTCCATCATGCGGGCAAACTCCTCAGGAGGGTAGGGGGAACGCCGAGACGCCCGCCGGCTCCACACCCGCCGCCTCCCCCACAGGTCGCGCTTCACATCCATGCAGACCACCACGGTGGACGATCCGAAGGCCCCCGCCGCTTCGGCCACGAAAGGCGGATCCTCCACCGCCGCGGTTCCCAACACCACCTTCTCCGCCCCGGCCGCCAAAAGCTCCCGGACCGCCTCCACCGAGCGGATCCCCCCTCCCACCGCAAAGGGCATGTCCGCCTCCTCCCCCACCCGCCGGACGAACTCCGCTGAGATCGTGCGCCCCTGGGGAGTGGCAAAGATGTCCAGGAAAACCACCTCGTCGGCCTTCAGCTCGTTGAAGATCCGCACGGCGTTGATGGGATCCCCCACGTAGCGGGGCTTCCGGAAGCGCTCCGTCTTCACCAGCCCGGTCTCAGCCAGGAGCAGAACGGGAATGACGCGGGGGCGGAACACGGGCGCTGACCTCAGAGGGCAAGGAAGTTCCGCAGAAGCCGGAGCCCTGCCTCGTGGCTCCGCTCGGGGTGGAACTGCACCCCCATGAGGTTGTTGCGGCAGATCACCGACGGGAAGCGATAGCCGTACTCCGTCTCCGCCGCCACCTCCGCCGGATCGGCCCCTTCCCAGTGATAGGAGTGGGCAAAGTAGAACTCCGCCTCGGGCGAGATCCCCTCCAGCAGGGGCGAAGACCCTCGGGCCGCCAGGCGATTCCAGCCCATGTGGGGCACCTTGTACCGGAGGGGATCCGGGGGCCGGAACCGCACCACCCGCCCCCGGAGCCACCCCAGGCCTGGGGTGTCTCCCTCCTCGCCGTGTTCGGCCAAGATCTGCATGCCGAGACAGAGCCCCAGGGTGGGAACCCCCCGCCCCACCGCCGCCTGGCCCAGGGCTTCGGCCAACCCGGTGGACCGCAAGCGGGCCATGGCGGCGCCGAAGTGCCCCACGCCCGGGATCACCAGCCTATCGGCCCGGGCCACCGCCTCCGGCTCGGTGGTCACGACCACCCGGGCCCCCAGTCGCTCCAGCTTCCGGCGCACCGTGTGAAGGTTCCCGGAACCCAGGTCCAGAAGGGTCACGCCCACAACCAAGGGTTTCCCCCCCTCCGCTCCCGCCTGCGGCCGCAAGGTGTCTCGCCGGGCTCAGCCTTCCCGGATGCTCATCCTTCGAATGTCTCGCCCCGGGGGGGAGTCCGGCAAGACAGAGGCGCAGGGGGAAGACCCGGCAGGCGCCCCCCGCGGGGGGAGTCCGGCAGGCAGAAATGAAGAGGGGGCTCCGTGTTCCGGAGCCCCCTTGGCCGGCCCAGGCCGATCCGGGCTACCCCCCCGGCCCACCTGCCCCTCCGGGTCCGGGGTGCCTTCCTGGGCCGGCCCCTTCACCGGCAAACGCCCTAGCCCCTCAGGTCAAGCCTGGGGCGCTTCCTCCTTGGCCAGGAACCGGTCAATCACCTGCTTGAACGCCGCCTTGGGGTAGGCCCCCACCACGGCCCCTGCCGGCTGGCCCCCCACGAAGAACCCGATGGTGGGGATGCTCCGGATGCCGTAGCGTCCGGCGATCTCAGGGTTGTGGTCCACGTTCACCTTGGCGAAACGTACCTTTCCGGAATACTCCTGGGCCAGTTCTTCCAAAACCGGCGCCACGATGCGGCAAGGCCCGCACCACGGCGCCCAGAAATCCACCACCGTCAGTCCGGGGTCTGCCGCCAGCTCCCGGTCGAAGGTTCCGTCGTTCCACTCTGCAATGGCCATCCGTCTTCGCCCTCGCGTTCGAGTTCCACAGGGGAGGCTGCCGCCTGGAGGCGGTGCCCCGTCGCTAATAGAAAGATAGGCATCTTTCTATGTTGCGCAAGGGCTAACGCACTTCCCGGTAGCCCGCGGGCACCTGGAACCGATCCTCGGGGATGGGCCCCACCCGCACCCCCTCCACCCACTGGGTTACCCGCATGGTCACGGTGGGGGCGGTGGGGGGGGCGGGCTCGGCGGGCCGAGCCTCCTCCCGCCTCCCCCTCCCCAGGATCCCCCCGATGGCTTGCCGGGCGGCCTCCCTGGCCCCCGCCGCCGCCACGTCCCCGGCGGACACCAGAGGCTTGTCGGATTGGGCCAGGATCTCGTCCACGTCCAAGGCGGCCCCCGCCGGCACGGTCACAAAGGAGGTCACCGTCCGCACGGGGATCCCTTCCAATCCCCTCAGCTCCTGGGCCAGGCGGGCCGAGGCGGGGCCCCCGGCCGGACCACCGCCGCCCACCCCGGCCATTCCGGCTCCCGCCAAGCCCCCCGCCCCCCCTTCCCCACCCCCCATCATCCCCAACCCCACCGCCCCCAACGCCGCCACATCCACCCCCATGGCCTGGGCCCGGGCCGCCAGAGCCTCTTCGGCCTTCCGCATGGCCTGGTAGCCCGGAAAATCCCGGCTCACCCACACCTCGGTCACAAAGGCCAGGGTCGGTGGGGCCTCCGCCGCCCCGGCCCCTCCCCGGCCACCCCCCCTGCCCCCAGGCGGCCCCCACCCCACCCCCCAGCCACATCGCCGCCAGGACCGCCGTTTTCGGCCACGTCGTCATGGGATTTCCTTTCTTCGGTGATGAGTCCCCCCCCGCTCCCCCCGACGTCCACCCGCCACCGGACCGGGCCGGCCCCCTCGGGCAGGGGCGGTTTCCGGCCCGGTCCACCGCCCCCTACCGGTCCACCAAAAAGCTGAAGCGCCCCGACACCAGCTCCGCCCGGGACGAAAAACTCAGACGGGCCCGCACAAAGGTGTTCTCGGGAACATACCGCTCGTCCCGGGAATCCTCCGGCAGGCTCCAGCACTCGGCCGTCTGGTTGCGGGTCAGGCGGACCTCCATCGTCCGCTCCAAGGCATCGAACTTCCGGGTCACGGGATCCCACTTTCGCAGGAACGCCGCTCCGTTCTGCTCCTCCTTCAAGGGCACCGTCACCGCTTCGAACCCGTAGCAGTCGTCGAGGGTGCCCACGAACAGGTTCAGGAACGCCTCCGACACCGGAATGGGAACGGTCATGGCCGGGGCCCGCAAGGTCACATACTCCAGCCGGCAGCCGTCCTGCTCCATGTCCACCGAGGTGGAGCGGGGGGTAAAGGTCAGGACCGGCGCGGGAAGGCGCTGGACGAAGGAGAGGCCCTCCCGGGGGTGGTTCTGCACCGGTGAGCCCGGGTCGGGAAGGTAGTGCTGATAGAGCACCACCAGGTCCACCCGGGGCAGGAGCAGGCGCAGGGCGGTTCGGTTGGACCACGATTCGAAGTCGAAGGGAAGGCGCCCGCAGTCCGCATCTTGGTAGTGGCCCGTTTCCCGCACGGTTTCGACGAAGGGCTCGAGGGACTTCAGCCGAAGATCGGCCGCGGCGTAGCCCCGGTACTCGATGAGGGTTCCCCGGAAGCCGGAGCCGTCGCGATATCCCCTCTTCACTTCCCGTTCCCGGAACGGCACCCGGAAGCGGAGTTCCACGCTCTGGTCGGCTTCGGCGCGGGTAAGCTTCTGCGATACCTGCTCCCTGCGTTCGATGCGCAAATCCTCCGAGCGCTCCAGCCGGTGGCTGGCCTGGATCACCACCTCCACCACGGGAAGGTTCTGGATCTTCACGATTTGCTCCGCTTCGTCCTTCCAGGGGATGGGCTGGCCGTTTTCGTCCCGCCCCAGCTCCGAGGACGGCGTGTTGCGGCAGGCGGCCACCACCACCCCATCCACCTTCCCCTCCGGAGCGTTTTCCCGGGTGCTAAGCCGCAACCCTTCGGACTCGCCGAAGGTGTTCGTCCGCAGACGCCCCGGGCTCACCTGCCCGAAGTCGCCGGACACCGTCCCCACCACCTCCAGGTCCACACCCGGCAAAGGAGCCCCATCCAACCCCTTGAGCCGGAACCGGAGCGGGACCTCGTCGGGCGCACCCACCAGCAAGGTGTCGGGCTCGGGCGGCTCGATGGAAAGGGGGCAGAGGAAGGTGATGGGGCGGTCGTCGTAGGCTCCCGCTCCCTCCAGCTGCTGATCGTAGTAGATCCCGAAGGCCTTGGTCAGGTAGGGGACCGGACGGGCCACCGGGCGCCGACAGTACCCTTCCTTGGGCTCGCAGGCCGTTTGGGCCTGTTCGGGGAGCACAGGTTCCAGATCGTAGTGCCAGAACTCCTTTTCGTGGACCGCCCGGGGCGAAGGTTCCTCGGGGCCGTCCTCGTACCGGAACCGGAGGTTGAAGCAGAAAAGGCGCTGGGAGGCGTGGGGCTCCATGGGTCCGAAATCGTCCTCCATCCGCTCCACGAAGAAGAACGGGGCCAAGGGCTCCTCCACGTCGTAGACGTGGCTCATGAGATGGTAGGTCAGCCGCTTGGGGAGGAGAGGTCCCGCCGCCAACCGCACAAACTCGTGGCCCAGCTCGTTCAGGACGGGAGCCTTGAGCTCTTCGATGCGGGCAAGGGTGGGGACCCAGAAGTTCTGCTGGCGCACCACCCGATAGACCCCTCCCGGCCCCATGCGGGAGATCTCCACGGTCACGCCCACATCGTCGCCGGCGGGAAAGCCCGGAAAGCCCGCCATGGAGGCCCGGGCCTGGGTAAAGTTTTCCTCCACGAACACCTGGACCAGCAGGTACTGCTGGGCGGGCGGTTCCAGGAGGAAGATGTATTCCCACAGGACGGGGCCTCCGGACACGTCGGGAAGGAAGCTCCGGCCCCAGCGGCCCACCGCGGTTTCCGGCCCCTCTTCCCAGTGGCCGTCGGGAAGCCATTTGGTATAGTGCACGGCAAACCCCACCCGGGGGTGGTCCTCGGCGCCGCACTCGAAGCGAGGGTCCTGGGCGTGGAGGGGGGGGCGCAGGGGAAGGAAGGGCGAAAGAAAAAAGAAGGCCGCAAGGGCGGCCGAAGGCCGGAGCATGGGTGCCTCCTCGGTGGACCCCTCGTCTAAGAAATGCCGCTCCCCCGACCTTCCTGCAAGAGTCTGGCCAACACAAAGGCCTCAACCCCGCAGCCCCGGCCTTTCCATGGGTGCCGGGGGGGTCGGCGCGTCCGACCCGCCCCCGGGATCCGGCGACCCTCTTCCTTCGGGGCTCCCCTGCAAGGGTCCGCTCCCTACCCCTCCACCACCCTCCGCAACACCTCGGCCAACACCCCCGTCTGGTACCGGCGGGTGTAGGGCTTCAGCCGCTCGGGGGGGGTGGACAAGCGGGTGGTGCCCCTGGCTTCCTTGATCCGGGCCCACTTCGCCAAGAACGCCGCCACCCCTTGGGGGTCCGAAAACATCTCGCCGGCGCCGGTATTGCGAAGAACCTCCTCCATGGCCCCGCCGGGGGGACCGATGGCCAGAATGGGTCGCCGGGCGCCCAGATACTCGAAGATCTTGGCAAAGACGATCCCCTTCTCCTTGCTCTCGGCCCACTGCAACACCAGCAGGATATCGGCCGATACCTGGGCGCGGATAGCCTGCTCGTGGGGTTGGCGGGGGTGGAAGACCACGGCATCCGCCACCCCCGCCTCCTCGGCCAGCGGCCGCACCGCCGCCGGGTCCGTGCCGTGGAAGTGGACCTCGATGGGACCCACCGGGACTCCGCCCCTGGAAGTCCAGCTCGAATCCCTGAGTTCCCTGATCACCTGGAACAGGGGCGCGGGATTTTGCTTGCCGGGGTAGAGGCTTCCCGTATACACGATCCGGAGCCCGGGCCCGGACTCGGCGGGCTCCACGCCGGCAAACTCCTCCTCGTCGAAGCCGTTCATGACCACCGCGACCGGCTTGCCGTGGAGGCGCTCCAGGCGCTGGGCCAAAGGCTCCGACACCGTGACCAGGTGGCTGGCCCTCCTCACCACCCTCCGCTCCAAGCGCGACTCCAGGACCAGGGCAAGACCGCTCTTTCCCACGAAGTGATCCTCGGCCCACAGATCGCGAAAATCCGCCACCCACGGAATACCGAACTTTCGGGAGAGCCGGGCCGCCACGAAGTGGCAGGCCGGAGGACCGTGACTGCTGAGGAGCACGTCAAAGGGGCGGCGGCGAAGGACCTCCGCTCCGGCGCGGACGGCCGGTCCCACCCAGGGAAGGCTTCGGTAGTGGGCCAAAAACCGGGGGGAGGGTTGGGGGGGGAGAGCCCGACGCCAGGAGCCTGTCCGACCCTCCCCATACCCTTCCCCCGCCGGCCCCGCCGCCGCGCGCCCCCCCCGGGGCCCCCGGCGGCGGCGGCCCC
>JAUQOX010000121.1 GCA_030550695.1 Gemmatimonadota bacterium
AACGTACCAAGGGCAGGAGGAGGCGCGCGTGGCCGGAGGGAGGAGGGGAGTGGTGGGCGGCCTTCCGCCGGGAAGAGAGACTGGCCGGAGGCTTCGGCGCGGGCTTGGGCCAGGGCGGGGCGGGTAGGGCTTTTGGCCATGGTCCTGACCCTTCCCATGGCCGGGTGTCGAGCTCTGGACGATGCCATGGTCGCCGTCTTCGGCAGGAGCATGCGCGACCAGAACTCCTTCGACGCCTACGAGAACCCGCTGGGCGCCCCGAAGGGTTCGGTCCCCTTTGCAGCCGGCAACTTCCCCCCAGCCCCCGGAGCCGTGAGCGTCGGCCAGCCCGTGGGGCCTCCGGAAACGCCCCCTCCCTTCAGCCAAACGGACCTCATCAACCAAGCGGCGGCGGTGGTGAACCGACCCAACCCCGTCCCGCCCACGGAAGCCTCTTTGGCCAGAGGGGAGGAACTGTACCTCAGGTTCTGCGCCCCCTGCCATGGGCCTGACGGCTCCGGGGCTTCCGGGTACATCGTGCCGGCGGGGTATCCCCCCTTCCCCTTGGTGACGGACCGTGTTCGCCAGTTTACCGACGGGTACATCTACGGCATGATCCGTGTGGGACGGGGGCTCATGCCTTCTTACGGGCATCGGATCAGCGAGTTCGACCGCTGGAACGTGGTGAACTACGTTCGCCTCCTCCAAGGGGCGTTGCCTTCTCCCCTTCCCGCGGTCCAGGAAGGGCCCGGTGGGGGTGGGGAGGTGGGTGGCGGAGAAGGCGGAGGGGGATCCTCCGAAGAATCATCACCTTCCCCGACAGGCGATTGGGACAGGTGAGGGCTTCATGCCGGAGTGCCGCCGGGGAAAGCGGCTCTCCACTGTCTTGAGGCGAAACGGATGGCTCAGACTCACTCCCCAGGGGAAATTCCCCTTCGATACCTGCCTCGCTCTCCTCGAGCGTCTCTGGTGAGCGCCTTGCTGGTTCTAGGGGGAGGCGCCGCCTTTGGATTTGCCCTGTTCCGGGACCCGCAACTGGCCTGGCGGGCCTACGTTGTCAACTGGCTCTACTTCACGAGCGTGGCGGCCGGGGCTCTGGTCCTGTACTCTGTATGGGTCATCACCAAGGCCCGATGGTGCTGGCCGGTGCGGCGCATCGCCCTGGCTTTTGCGGCTTTCCTTCCCTTCTCGTTCCTCCTCTTTCTCCCCATGCTGGGGCTCCGGGAAGACTACTTCCCCTGGATCGAGGCCATGGGCCACGATCCGGTGGTCCAGAGGAAGGCGGCCTACCTCAACATCCCCTTCCTGCTGACCCGTAATCTTGTGGGGCTGGCGCTCCTCTTCGGTGTGTTCCTCTACATGGCCTACCGTTCCTTGAGGCCTGATCTGGGGTTGGCCAACAGCTCCGGGGGCGCAGGGCAGGAGAGAGGGAGGCGTTCGTGGGCGGAGCGCCTGACCCAGAATTGGGGCGGCCAGGAGCACGAGGAGGTGTCCAGCCACCGCCGTCTGGCGACTCTGGCACCCGTGGCGGTCATCCTCTACGCCGTTGTCATGAGCGTCGTGGCCTTCGATTGGGCGATGTCCCTGGAGCCCCATTGGTTCAGCACCCTCTTTGGCGGGTGGTTCTTCATGGGGGCCTTCTGGGGTGGGGTGGCGGCCACCGCTTGGACCGCGGTTTACGTCAAGAGGCAGGATCCGGATCTGGGGAAGCTCATCGGTTCCCAGCAGCTCCACGATCTGGGTAAGCTGACTTTCGCCTTCACCGTCTTCTGGGCCTATTTGTTCTGGTCCCAGTACCTGGTAATCTGGTACGGGAAGCTGCCCTGGGAGCAACTTTGGGTGGTGAAGCGTTCGGAAGATCCCTGGGCCCTGCTGTCCCTCATGACCATTCTCCTCTGTTTTGTGATTCCTTTTGCGGGGCTCCTGGGTCGCAAGCCCAAGATGACGCCGTGGAGTTTGCGCCTCTTCACCTCGGTGATCTTGGTGGGCCTGTGGTTGGAGAGGTACCTCATGGTGGTCCCCTCCGTTCATGACGGCCATCCCCCCATCACCCTTCTGGAACCGGCCGTCGGTTTGCTGTTTCTGGGAGTATTCCTGGCCAGCGTGCGCTGGTTTCTCACCACCTTCCCCGTGGTCCAGGTTTGGCAGCCCATGGTGGAAGGAGAGCTGCTGGAGGCGGAAGGGAAGGGGGGTAGCCGAAGGGGCGCCGCCGTCTGACCCGGCTCGGTGCGGCCAGGGCGGGGAGGAAGCGGGCGGTTCCTGCTGCCAGCGGTTCCCGCCGCGCCCTTACGGGGCTAGCAGTTCCAGCACCTGGGGGTGGAGCCACCCATTCGTGGACAGGCCCGACCGTCCGTCCAGCCTCTCCTGTCCCCCGAGATCGGTGAACCGACCGCCGGCTTCCGACAGGATGGGTAGGAAGGGGGCGGCGTCCCAAGGAGACAGCACGGGATCCACCATGACCTCGGCCCGACCGGTGGCCACAAGGGCGTGCCCGTAAGCGTCACCCCAAGTACGGACGAGACCCGCTTCCCGGGCCAACCGTTCCCACCCTCCCCTCAGGGGTTCTTCCAGGAGGAGCACCGGGTCGGTGGTCAGCACCGCAGCGTGCCGCAACTGGGAGACCTCCGAAACCCGGGCCGGTCTTCCATTCCACCAGCACCCCAACCCCCGGCCGGCGGCCAAGGTTTCTCCCAAGGCGGGGAAATGGGCCACCCCTACGGAGGGCCAGCCCTCGATCTCCACCCCCAGGAGCACGGCGAACAAAGGGACTCCCCGCAGGAACGACCGGGTGCCGTCTATGGGGTCGAGGATCCACCGGATGGAGGCGCCGGGGCGGCTCTCTCCGTACTCCTCCCCGAGGATTCCGTGCTGGGGGTACTGCGCCTCGATCCTCTGCCGGAGGAACGCTTCCGCGGCCCGGTCCGCCGCCGTCACCGGAGTACCGTCCCCCTTGGTCTCGGCTGCCGGCGCCTTACCGAAATGTTCCAGGGTGATACGCCCCGCCTCCTGGGCCAGGCGTACCGCGAACTCGAGGATCCGTTGGGTTTGCGATGGGATCGAGGACATGGAAAGGAAGGCGGGAGGTTTCAGCGGGAAAGGGGGTTCTTACCCCGAGACACCTTGCAGCGATAGAGATCCCGATCGGCTGCGGCGATCACGTCTTCCACCTCGAACATGGTGGTGGCGTCGAATTCCCCTATACCGTAGGAGATTTCTACCCCGAAGCGGGAGAGGTCCGGGTGTTCCCCGGCTCGGGCCAGGACTCGTTCGGCATGGACCTGCGCTCCCTCCCGCCCGATCTCCGAGAGCACCGAAATGAACTCGTCACCGCCGAATCGGGCCACCATGTTCATGGAACGGGTTTCGCTGAGGAGCACCCGTCCGAAGGCCCGGAGGATCTGATCCCCCACCACGTGTCCTAGGCGATCGTTGTGCTTCTTGAAATCGTCCAGATCGAAGAGGACCACACAGAGCCGGCGTCCCCGACGGGCTGCCGCCACCTCCCGTCGTAGCACGATGTCCAGTTGCCGCCGGTTCGGCAGGTCCGTGAGGGGGTCCGTGAGGGAGAGGGCTTGGATGTTCTCATGGAGGCGGGCATTGGCCAGGGCTACAGACGCCTGGCTGGCCAGACGGAGGAGGAGGGCAAGTTCCTCCGAGCCGAAACCACTTTTCTGCGTTTTTGTGGCGGAGAGGGCCCCGGCCACCTCTCCGGAAAGCACAAGGGGCACCAGAATGGCGCTTCCTTCAGACCGAAGGGAGCGGAGTTCGGAGGGGAGGATGTCGGTGTCCGCCAGGTCCGGAATGAGTAGAGCTTGCCCTTTCCGCACCACCTGCTCCTCCAAGGGGGGGGTCAGGGGCCAGAGAGACCCCTCCGGAAGCCGGAGCCTCCCCCCCGACGCGGCCACACGGGCCTGCGACTCTTCCAGCAGCCAGACGGTGCCCGCGTCTGCCTCCAAGAGCTCCAGGACCGCGTCCGCCACCGCTTTCAGGACATCTCTGACATCCAGGGAACGGGTAACGGCTCTTCCGATTTCTTCGATCCTTTCCGCCTCCCTTCGGCGGGCTTCCAGTTCAGCCACGTACCGGGCGTTCTTCACCGCAACCGCGGCGATGTCGGCGATCCCTTGGAGAAGTTCCAGGTCTGCCTCGCTGTAGGCCGCCGGGCGGTAGCTCTGGCAACTCAAGGCCCCTATGACCTCCCCCTCGTATTGCAGAGGAGCGGCGATGGCGGACCGCGTCACCGGCGATCCTTCCTTTCCCAGCAGGAGGAAGGACAGCTCCTCCAGCCGGTCATTCACCAGGACGGGGCGACCTGTGCGGATGACCTCGCTTTGCGATCCCTTGAAGGTGATGCTCGGCGCCTCTTCCCTGCCCCGGTCGGCGAAAAAGACGATCCTCCCCAAATCCTGCCCCTTGTCGTACAAGGCCACATAGAAGCCGCTGGCCTCCAACACCTTCGAGGTTTCTTCATAGATGGCCTTGTAGAGGTCGCCGGGGCGGAGGGTGCGGGTAAGGGTGTGACCGATCCCCAGGAGCACCCGGTAACGATCGGCCAAGGACGAGCCCTGGTCGTGGGGGTCCGGGTCTCTCATGGCCCGGCTGCGGGAAAGGATCGGAAGCCCATGCCGCCCTTGGCTGAGGGGAAGCGCATACCCTCTCCAAGATAGGACACCTCCGAAAGAGGATTCAACCTTCGGATTCCGGGGGAACCCCGTCCGAAGGACCCCCTCCGTCGGGGATCTGGGGGGGCACGCCGGGTGGCGCGCCTGTCCTGCCCATGCGGGCGAGGCGGTCCAGGTAATGGCCGATCTCAAAACCGATGGCCCTGAGCAGGCCGGCTTCCTGAAGATCCGGCTCGGACCGGGAGATCATGGTCCTGAGGGTCCGCATCACCGATTCGGGGGGCCGAACCTTGAAAAAGTCAATGCGGTGAAGCCCCGCCTCCAGCGCACGATAGGTGTTCTCCAGCTCCCCGGCGGTGGCGGGTCGGGTATGCCGACGGCCTTCCGGAAGGGGAATCCGGTCCCCCCCCGCCGCCAGGAAGACCTCGTAGAAGAGGAGGAGGGCCGCCTGGGCCAGATTGATGCTGGGAAAATCCGGATTTGTGGGAATGATGACCACGGCATGACAGAGGTCCAAATCCCGGTTCTCGAGCCCTCGGTCCTCCCTACCGAACAACAGGGCGACCTGTCCCTCCCATGCGTGTTCCACCACCTTGGGAGCCACCTGGCGGGGACGAAAGTAATTCCGGTGGGCCGTGCGAGCCCGGGCGGTGGTTCCCACCACGAAGGTACAGTCGGCCACCGCCTCTTGGAGGGAATCCAGGATCATGGCGCCCTGGACGATCTCCTCGGTACGGTGGGCGATCCCTTCGATGCGCCAAGGATCGAACTCGGCAGGACGAACCAGTCGCAGGCGGGAAAGGCCCATGTTCTTCATGGCCCGGATCACCCCCGCCACATTGACCAGATCCTGCGGTTCCTTGAGAACCACCACGATCTGTCCAAGGGGATCTTTGCTCATGCGCTTTGTGAAAGCTGATGGTGGGTCAAGCTCAAGGCCACCAGGGCCGCCATTCCGGCCAAGAGGGCACTCGTCCAGTACGGCCAGGCCATTCCCCCGACATCGTAGACCACGCCTGCCAAGAAGGGACCGGCAATACGGGCGAGAGAACCTACGCTTTGCCCCACGCCCAGCACGCTTCCCTGGATGGCCGGAGCTGCAGCGCGACTGAGGAGGCTGGTCATGGCCGGCAGGGTACCCCCGAAACCCAAAGCCAGGAGGGCCAGGGCGACGAGGAGGGCCGAAAGACTAGGCGAATACCCTAAAAGCAAAAGACCGCCACAGAAGGGAAGGGATGCCCAGCGGATGAGGCGGACCTCCCCCAGCCTGGGAACCAGGCGGCGGACAAGGAGCCCCTGGACGGCGGCCGAAACGGTGCCCAGCAAAGCGAAAAGGTGACCGACGTCCCGTTCCGTCAAGCCGAATCGACGGGCGCCGAAGAGGGGGAAAGTGGGTTGCATGGCGGCAAAAGCCATGTTGAAAAGAAAGAACAGGACGAGGAGACGGAGGGTCGCGGGATGGGCCAGGGCTCCTCGGAGGGCCTGCCACCGTCCCCTTTTGTGCGTTTGGGCCAGGAGATGGCGCTCTTCGGGGGGTAGCGATTCGGGGAGAAAGAAGAAAGCCAAGACCCCGTTCACGCCGCAGAGGACCGCCGCCCCCAGGCCGGGTGCGTGGGGGGAGAGGACCGCCAACGTCCCGCCCAGGGCCGGGCCGACAATGAAGCCGATGCCGAAGGCCGCACCGATGAGGCCGAGGTTACCTGCACGCCGTTCGGGTGGAGTGACGTCGGCGATGTAGGCCTGGGCCACCGGGACCGTGGCACCCCCTATCCCGGCCATCACCCGGGATAGGAACAAGACCCATAAGCTGTCGGCCCAGGCGAAGACCAGGTAGGAGACGGTGGATCCCGCCAAGCCGATGAGCAAGATGGGCCGCCTCCCTCGTCGGTCGGAGAGTCGTCCCCAGACCGGGGCGGTTACCAACTGGGCCAAAGAATAGACGGTCACCAGGAGTCCTACCTGGGTCCCCGACGCCCCGAAGCGGGTGGCGTAGAACGGCAGGAGGGGGAGCACAATCCCAAAGCCCACCAGGTCCAGGAGGACGGTCAAGAAAAGGAGGGACAGTCTTGTCCGGGAGGGGGGACTTCCAGACATCTGCGGCCACGGCAAGGGGCTGGGCTGCTAGGCCTCAGCGCTGCCCTGCCCCCTTTCCCGAGGGGCGATGACGGGGGGCCTCCACCGAGCCTCAACCTCCCCCATCGTCCCTTCCCCCTTGGGTGCCCTGATCGGGGAGCTCCCTCCCGGTATCCCTGGGCCGCTCCTTCACCGCCGTGCGAAAATTCCGGATGCCTTCCCCCAGGCTGCGGGCCAGGAGGGGAATCCTCCGGGCTCCGAAAAAGACGATCAGGAGCAGGAGCACCAGAAGGATTTCCAAGAGACCGAAGTTCATGGGCGAGCCCGTCCGTGTGGGAGCTGGAAGTCAGGCGTCACCGAGGACCCGGCAGACGCCGCCGAGAAAGGGGTTCGAGGGTCGCCAGCCCCCCGAAATCCCCGAGGGCTTACTTCAGCAACAGCTTCGCGATGGTCTGAAGCTGCATATTGGAGGTTCCTTCGTAGATGGAACCGATCTTCGAGTCCCGGTATAGCTTCTCCACCGGGTATTCCCTGGTGAAACCGTAGCCTCCGAAAAGGTCCACGGCCATGGAGGAGACCCGCTGGGCCACCTGGGAGGCGAACAACTTGGCCATGGCCGCTTCCTTCACGAAGCTTTTCCCTTCGTCCTTGAGACGGGCAGCGTTGTAGACCAAAAGCCTGGCGGCTTCCACCTCGACCGCCATCTGGGCCAGCTGGAACTGAACGCCTTGGAACTCGGCGATGGGTTTGCCGAACTGAACCCGTTCCCGGACATAGCGCAGGGTGTGATCCAGGGCTCCCTGGGCCAGACCCACCATCTGGGCACCGATTCCGATCCTGCCCTCGTTCAGGGTTTCGATAGCCACTTTATACCCCTTCCCCACCTCCCCCAGCACCTGGTCGGCCGGGACCCGCACCCCCTCCAGGATGAGTTCCGTGGTCGACGAGGCTCGGATGCCCAACTTATCCTCCTTCTTCCCCACCGCGAACCCTTCCGTTCCGGCCTCCACCAGGAAGGCGGTGATCCCACGATACCCCGCCTCCGGATTCGCGTTGGCGAAGATGATGAAGAGACCGGCCTCCTTGCCGTTGGTGATCCAGAGCTTCCTCCCCGTGAGGACCCAGTCCTCTCCGTCCCGAACGGCCCGGGTGGCCAGGGCAAAGGCGTCGGAGCCGCTCCCGGCTTCCGACAGGGCATAGGCCCCCACGGTCTCCGAGGCCAACCTCGGGAGGAAACGTCGCTTCTGCTCTTCCGTGCCCCATCGGAGAATGGCGTTCACCACCAGGGTGTTCTGGACGTCCACCAGGACGGCCACGGCCGGATCGACCCGGGAAAGCTCCTCCACGACCAGGACCGCGGTAAAGAAACTGGCGCCGGTCCCCCCCAACTCTTGGGGGATTTCGATCCCCATGAGTCCGAGTTCAAAGAGCTGAGGGATGAGATCGGGGTCCATGGCCTGAGCGCGGTCCATCTCGGCCACCCTGGGGGCCACCTCCCGCTCCGCGAAGTCCCGGACCGCGTCCCGAAACAGGCTCTCCTCTTCCGAAAGGGTGGAAAGGGCAGGTCGAAAAGGAAAGACACCGGCGGCATTCGACATGGAA
>JAUQOX010000122.1 GCA_030550695.1 Gemmatimonadota bacterium
AGGTGAAGGTGCTCCAGCTGGCTGCCCGCGAAAAGCTGGGAAGCGACTTCTTTGCCTCGGCGAGCGAGGCCCTGGGGTTGGAAGGAGAGTTCTTGGTCGGCGGGAGGGCTGTCCGCATCGAAGCCACCTACACGCTGGCCGATGTGGCGTCGGCCATCAACCGGGTCAACCAGGGAACTACACCTTCCGGCGTGAGGGCCAGCCTGGTGACGCCGATGGCGGGTAAGGTGCAGCTCGTCCTTACCAGCGAGAAGACGGGCGCCCAAGGCATCTCGCTCCTGGACGGCCATGGGGGAGTCTTGCGGAGCCTGGGCTTCTTGGAGGGCAGTACCGAGCTGAAGAACCCCTATTCCGGGGGTGTGAAGAGCGATGCCTTCTCGGGGGCCACCACGGCTGTGGCCATCTTGCGGGGGCTGGAGCTGCCTCCTCCGGCCGGCCTGGTCACCATCGGGGCCGGCTCGTCCCGCCCCTTCATGGTGGAGCTGGACCTTGCCGCCATGTCCTTGGAGGATATCGCCTCAGCCATCAACGCGGGGGCTGCGGCGGCCGGCAGCGCCGTCTCGGCCTCGGTGATCTCGGAGCCCGGCGCCGATGGGGGCCCAGCGTACCGGCTCCAGATCCGCGGCACCACCGGCTTCACCGATGCCAACGGGATCCTGGAACTCCTGGGAATCCTGCAGGGCGGAAGGAATGCCGTGGCCCAAATGCTGCGGTCCGGCGCCGCTTTCACCGATGGGGACGGTCAGACGGTGGCGACGGGCTCCACCCTTCTCACGAACTTGTGGGCCGGGGGGGCTCCGCAGGGGGTGCAGGAGGGCGACACTCTGACCCTCTCCGGTACCCGCGGCGACGGGACGAGCTTCACCAAGACCTTTACGGTTCAAGCCGACTCCCGCCTCGACGATCTCCTGACCGCGCTGAATGCCCCCGAGGACGCCTTCGGCGGCGGCTCCCGCCCGGCCACGGCGTCGCTGGTGGACGGACGGATCGTCGTCACCGACGGAGCGGCGGGGGCCAGCTTCCTCGCCTTGAGCATCGTGGCCCACAATCAGGGTGGCGGATCCTTGGATTTCGGCGACTTCACCGTCGCACAGGCGGGACGCGCCAGGGAGATCGTGAAAGGCCAGGACGCGGTCCTGGAGGTGGATGGAACGCTGGTGACCCGTTCCAGCAACACCGTCTCCGACGCTATCCCCGGCGTGACCCTGCAACTCGCTCGGACCTCCGAAGCTGCGGCCACCGTGGAGGTTTCCCGGAGCTTGTCCACGGTGACCCAAACGGTGAAGGCGTTCGTGGAGGCCTACAACGCCTTGGTGCGCTGGGTGGGCGAGCAGTTCGGCGGTGCGGGGGGAGAAAAGGGGGGGGTCGCCCCTCCCCTGGCAGGAGATGCCCTTCTTCGCCAGATGGGGAATAGCCTTCGCTGGGCGATGCAGACGGAGCTGAGTGCAAGCCTCGGAGGCCCCTTCACCCGACTGGGGCAGCTGGGGATCGAACCCTCCCGGGACGGGACGTACACCTTCGACGAGGCGCGTTTCCAGGGGGCCCTGAAGTCCGACTTCGAGGGGGTCAGTCGCCTTTTCCAAAGCTATCGGACCACGGATCGCAGCACCCTTTCCGTTTTGGGAACCGGTCCCCGGACCCAGGCCGGGATTTACGACGTGGTGGTGACCCATCCTGCCACCCGGGCCCAGGTCACCGGCTCCGCCTTCGGAGGAGCTTACGTGGACGACACCATTCCGGACCGGTTGGTCCTTCGCGAACTGGATACCGGCTCGGAGTACGCCATTCTCCTTTCCGACGGCATGACCCTGGACCAGATCGTGTCGGCGCTGGGCACGGAACTGGCCACGCCGCGAGCCCACCGCCTGCAGAGCAGCGTGACCCTATACGCCGATGCCTCAGGCACCTTGGCGGGGGACTCCACTCCGTTGGGCGATCTCCACGACGGCGAGGGTCGTCCCCTCGGGGTAGCCGAGAACGATGTCCTCAGCTTTGCGGGGACGCGGGCGGACGGCAGCTCGTTCTACCGGCAGTTCACGGTGACCTCTCCCGCCACGCAAACCTTGGGAGACCTTCGAGCCGCCTTGGCGGAGGAATTGGGCGTCGGTGAAGAGGTCTCGTGGGAGAACGGCCGACTCACGGTAACAGCGCGCAGCACGGGGCGGAGCTCCCTGGCGTTCAGCGTCTCTTCGGACAACGCTGGAGGGGGCGCCTTGTCCTTCGGCGTCATGGAAACCCTGGTGCAAGGAAGGGAAGCGGCGCAGATCACCGCGTCGGCGGAAGGGGGGCAGCTCCGGCTGGAGCACAACGGATATGGCTCCTCAGCGGGTTTCACCCTCTCCTTCGTGGCGGGCGGGAGTGACGGCTCCGCCAGTCTGGGGCTGGGTGCAGGGACGTACACCGGCACGGACATCGCAGGATCCTTGGGGGGAATCACGGCAACGGGCCAAGGGCAAGTCCTGGCAGGGGCCGAAGGATCCCCGGTGGAAGGGCTCATGGTTCGCTACAGCGGCGCCGATACTGGAATGGTGGGCCGGGTCACCCTGAGTCGGGGCGTGGGGGCCGAGGTCCTCCGAGCGGCCGACGCCCTGCTGGGTACGGGGGCCGGCACCATTCAAGGCGTGAGGGAAGGTTTGGACACCACCGTTGTGCGCCTCCGCCAACGGATCGAGGACATGCAAGGGCGGCTGGAGCGGAGGCGGGCGGAACTGGTACGCAGGTTCGCTGCCATGGAAGAAGCCCTGGTCAAGGCTCAACAGCAATCTCAGTGGATCGCTGCTCAGTTCGGAGTGCTGCAGGCACGTACCGAAAGCCGACGGTGAGGCAGAAGCCAGGGGGAGGCTACACACGATGAAGTACGATGCACGTATCCAGGCCTACCAGGAAAACGCCGTCCTCACCACAAGCCGGGAGCAGCTTGTTCCCCTTCTCTACGAACACCTCCTGGTGAATCTCCGGCGGGCCGTTCGGCAGATCCGCGAGAGGGATATCGAAGGCAAGGCCGCCAGCGTGGAGAAAGCTTCGGCCATCCTCTTCGAGCTCTTGGGGAGTCTGGACTTCGAAGCCGGGGGGGAACTCGCAGCCCGCCTCGCCTCCCTCTACAACTACTTCCTCCGGGAACTGAGCGAAGCCAGCCGAACGTTGGATGCCCGGCGGCTCGAGCCGGTGATCGAGATGGTCGCGTCCCTTCATGAGTCATGGGTGGCAGCGGTGCGGGTGGTCACGGGCTCGGGGGAAGAAGCCGGGGAGCGGTAAGCCATGTCTCCGGGGATCGCCGGCCAAAGGAACGGAGGGGGGGGTGGGCCGGTTCTCGGCCTGGAAGCCCCGTCGGGCCTTGCCGCGTCCCCGGGGGCGGAAGCGCCCTCAGGGCCGGGGGCGGCCCGCCTTCGGCAGTGGGCGGAAGCCTACGCCCGCTACGCCGCGCTGGTTCGGGAACAGGTGGAAGCCCTTCGCCGGGACGATTTGTCACGCCTGCATGCCCTTGCGGCGGAACGCGACGGTCTTCAGGAAAGAATCCGATCCTGGGGAGCCTTTCCCCCCTTGGTCGAGGAGCTGGGGGTGGAGGGGAGGAGGGTGTTGGAAGAGGTGACAGCGCACCTCAGGGAGGCTTTGGCCCAGGACGAGGTCCTCAGGGGCCTGCTGGTCGAGGTCCGGGCCCGGGTGGCCAAGGAACTCCAGGCCCTTCCCCTCCGCCAGGAGTCCGCCCGGAGGTACCTCCTGGAAGCTGCTTCCGGACCCGCCCTGGTGGGCCCGGGGAAGTTGGACCGGCGGTTCTGAGAAAGCCGAATTCCAAGACGGAGCGGAAGCGCTAACGGCTAAAGTTTCCCTGGCGCCGGCCGAAGCTTTAGGGGGAGAGGAGGAAAGGGCTATGACGATCTACGACCTGGTACCCGGCCATTTGAGAGGTGGAGGAGCCGTTCGCCCCAAGGAGGCGGAAGGCGCCCCCCGGAGGGATCGGGTCGGAAGCATCGGCGCTCCCGACCGGGCCGACAAGGTGGAGATCTCTGCCGAAGGCAAGGCCTTGGCGGCGCAGCAGCTCCAGGCGGAGGAGCGAACCGAGGGCCTCTCGCCCGAGCGGCTCGAAGTCATCCGCCGTCGGATGGAGGATGGTACGTACGACTCCCCCCAGGTGGCGGAGGCGGTTGCACGGAAGCTTCTGGA
The DNA here is from genome assembly GCA_030550695.1 of Gemmatimonadota bacterium. GTDB lineage: Bacteria > Gemmatimonadota > Gemmatimonadetes > Longimicrobiales > Gaopeijiaceae > JAUQOX01. The sequence goes on from JAUQOX010000122.1 coordinate 4,162, forward strand.
CTCCGGCGACCTCCTGGCCGATCCCGAGGGAGCTGTTCTTTGATTCTCCATTGGATCGAGGTGCGGGATGAAGTTCCTCATTGTGGATGATTCCGCCACCATGCGGAGGATCGTGGTCAATTCCCTCCAGCGCATCGGATTCAAGGACTTCGAGGAGGCGGGCAACGGTGCCGAAGCCCTGGCCAAGTTCAACGCCTCCATTGATTTCGTCATTACCGACTGGAATATGCCCAACCTGGGGGGGCTGGACTTGGTGAAGGCGCTCCGCGCCAGGCCCGACGGGAAGGGCGTGCCCATCTTGATGATCACCACCCGGTCGGTGAAGGAGGACATTCTCCAGGCAGCCCAGGCCGGCGTCAACAACTACATCGTCAAACCCTTCACCCCTCAGGTGTTGAAAGAGAAGATCGACCAGATCCTGGGGGCGACACAGGGGGCCGGGTGACCATGACACAAGACCGCTGGAATCGCCGCGAGCTCCTCAAGGACTCCGAAGCCACACTACGTGAAGTTGCCGGTATACTGTTGGAGCTTTGGGACAACCAAAGCCCGGCATCCGAAGCCCCTGCTCATCCGGACCCTGCCAAGGGCAACGGCAAAGCTCGCCACCTGCTGGACTTGGTGGGTCTCCTCATGGCGACCTACCGGGAAATCCGCGCGGTTCTGGAGCGCATCCGCGAAGGTCGGCACCTCCTGCAGCAGGCCGCCGTGGAGCGGGTGCGCCGGACCCACGAAAAACTGGCAGAGGTGACCGCCACCACCGAGCTGGCGGCTACGGACATGCTCGACGGGCTGGAAAGGGCCTTGGCACTCCTGGACCGACTGGTCCCCCGGGAGGACGTGGGACCCGGTCAGGAACCAGACACCGCCTCCCTCGTGGAGGAACTTCGGGAAGAGCTGCACCGGTTGGTCATCTTGTTGCAGTTCCAGGACATCACGGCCCAGCAGCTGGCCTATGCTGCGGGCGTCCTTTCGGAGGTGGAAGAGCGCTTGGACTGCCTCTCCAAGGTGTTCGACCTCCAGCAGTTGGAAAGTCCCGAGTGGGGCGCCGGCGGAGCCCAAGGAAGCGGGTCAGGGTTCTCCTTCGATCCGGGTGCCTCGTCCCTGAACGCCGAGGAAAGACAGGCCCTGGCAGACCGGATCTTCACCGGGGCGGGCAAGGGCGGAGAGGCTTGACACCTCTCCCCCCGGGCGACCGCCCCAAGGGGGTTCCGCCATGGGGGGTTTCCCCTACGCCTCGGTTTTCTCCCGGCATCTTCCCCCCACCCGGCCCCTCCACCGACGGCTGGTGGAGGCGGTACGAGCCCGGGTGGTGGGACAGGACCATGCCCTGCACCACCTGATGGTCACCCTTCTGGCCGGCGGCCACGCCTTGTTGGAAGGGGTGCCGGGTCTGGCCAAGACGCTCCTGGCCCGCTCGGTGGCGGAGGCGTTGGACGTCTCGTTCCGCCGTATCCAGTTCACACCCGATCTGCTACCTGCGGATATCCTGGGGAGTATGGTGTTCCAAAAGGAGACCGGAACCTTCGTGCCGGCTCCCGGGCCGATCTTTGCCAATCTCGTGCTGGCCGATGAGATCAACCGTGCGCCCCCCAAGGTGCAGTCGGCCCTGCTGGAGGCCATGGAAGAAGGGGAGGTGACCTTGGGGGGAGAGACCTTTCCTTTGCGGGAGCCCTTCATGGTGCTGGCTACCCAAAACCCCCTGGAACATCATGGCACCTACCCGTTGGCCGAAGCCCAGGTGGACCGCTTTCTGGTGCATATCCGCATGTCATACCCTACACCGGCAGAAGAAAGGGAGATCCTCCGCTGCGTGGCCCGGCACCGGCCCAGGCGAGTACCTCCCGTCGTGGAGGTCGAGGAACTCCTGTCGGCCCGCCGGGAAGTTGGGGAGGTGTACGTGGACGACCGGGTGCAGGCCTACATCGTGTCCCTTCTCGAGGCCACCCGACACCCCCAAGCCGTCGGACTGGACGAACTGGCCCCTTGGATTGCCCTGGGGGTTTCCCCACGGGGAGGGATCGCCCTGCAGCGGGCGGCCCGGGCTCAGGCCTGGCTTTCCGGCCGGGATCACGTGCTTCCCGACGACGTGAAAGCCATGGTGCCCGCGGTGTTCCGCCATCGCATCGTACCGAGCCTGGAAGGGGAGGCCGAAGGCGTGGATCCCGACCGCCTCGTGGGCTCCATCCTCCGAGCTGTTCCCGTACCGTAGGGTCCCAGCATGGGCTTGTGGCTCGGCCATGGTTTCCTGAGACCACCCCCGCCGTCGGGGGAGCGCCCTCCCCACCGGCCCCCGCGCCTCCGGAGCCGGCGGGCCGACGGGGGGAAGGATGAGGCGGCAGCCAAGGAGGCGGCGGCCTTGGGGGCCCTGCTTCTGGCAACGGTGAAAAGTCTGGGGAGGGGTGAGGGGGACTCGGGGGGGCCCTGGCCGGGAGCTGCCCCTTCCCGGGAACTGGGGGAGGGGTTGGAGCCCGGGGGGATCCGGCCCTATACGGCGGGGGACGATGCCCGTCGGATCGATTGGAGGGTCACGGCCCGTCGAGGGGAAGTCTACCTCCGGGAGTTTGTGGCCGAACGGGAATGGCCCGTGGTGCTGGCCCTCCTCTGGTCTCCCGGGTTGTGGGGGGGACGGGGTGGGGTGAAGGGGATCCGGGCCTGCGAGATCGTGGCCTTCCTGGCGGCCCTGGCCACCGCCGAGCGCTGCCGGATGGGCCTGCTGTTGGGAGACGGGAGCCGGCTCCCGGGGCCCCTTTCCCTGGGGCGGGGGAACCGCCAATTCCTACGGGTTCTGGAAACCTTGCTGGAGGAGACGGCGAGGTGGCGTCCGACCCCCGGGCTCCCCCACGAGCCTGTTCGTGTGCTGGAGTCCTTCCGGCGGGCCCTGCGGGAACGCTCCCGGGTCTTCCTGGTGGGCGACATGCTGATGGGGAGAGAGGATCCCCGAGGGTGGGCGCAGGAGGTGGGTACGCTGGCCGGCCGACATCGCCTCACCGTGATTCGGGTCGGGGATCCCGGCGAGGGGTGGCTTCCGGAGGGGACCAGGGTCCTTTTTTGGGATCCTTCCCAGGGGCGGGTTGGGTCGGCGGAGGGGTTCTCCGGAGGGGGAGGCTCCCAGGAGGCGGGAGGGGAAGCGGCGGGAGACGCCCCCGATTCCCTTCCCCATGCCCTGCGCCGGGAAGCGGGCCGGGTGAGGGAAGAGCTCCGCCGGAGGGGCGTCGAGGTCTGGGATGTGGACGTCCAACGACCCCTTGTGGGGCAGCTCCTTCCCCGGCTGTCCGGAGGCCGCCGCCCCGGGGGTGGACCGAGGACGGGGACGGCGGACCGGAAACACCCCGGGGGGAGGCCATGAGGGAAGGGGGACGCACCCGCCGGAGACGGGGGCCGCCTTCCTCCCGAGCCTCGGGGCCTGGCGCTGGTCGTGGGGGATCCTGGTTCCCGGGCCCCCGGGCCCCCGGGGGGACCCGCTTCTTTGCGGGCGGCCCGGGTCCCAAGGTGGTGGGCTTGCTCTGGTTGGCTTTCCAAGGCGGAGCCTGGGCCCAGTCCCTGCCCCGAGGGCCCGGCGGGGGGGGAGGGCCCTGGCCGGGGGGGGGTGGAACCCCCGCCTTTTTCTCGGAGATCCTTCCCCCAGTTCCGGCGACGGGGGAGCCGGTTCGTTTTCGCTACGTGTTGCCCCCGGACGAAGGGGAGGGGTGGACCCTCCAGGTTCCCCCAGGGTGGCATGTGTTGGAGCCCTTGGAAAAAACGGGCGAAACGGTCGGTGGCGGGGCCATCTGGGAAGCCCTCCTGATCCCCCTCCGGCCCGGAGAACTCCCGGCCCCCCTGGTGGGGGGCCCGGAGGCCGCCGGGGGGCGGCAGCTACCCTCGGGGACGACTCCCGGGGCCCCTGACGGCCCCGCCGTGCCCGTCCGATCCCTCCTCCCCCCTCCGCCTTCCCCCGTGGAGCCTGCGCCTCTGCTTCCCGGCCCGGGGCAGGGCCGGAGGGCCCTTCCCCACCTCCTCCTGGCGGTCGGCCTCTTGGGGTTGCTGTCGCAGGGCCTGAGGAAACGGCCGAGGCGGGCCTCCCCCGCCGCCCCCCGCCGCCCAAGGACCGAGGCCCACGGCCCCCCCTTCCTCCT
>JAUQOX010000123.1 GCA_030550695.1 Gemmatimonadota bacterium
CCCGCCACCTCCGGTCCCGACAGGGTGGGGACTTCCGGCCCGAGTGTACCGTGGCCTTTCCGCGGCTTCCCCATGGCGGAACCGTCGGGGGAGGAGGGTAACCATGCCCTGGGGGGCAAGGAGGGGCGATCTTTCCGTGCGGCCCCCGCTGGGGACGGGCGTGGCCGGCAGAGGGGGACTCCCCCGCCGGCGGGCGGAGCACGGCCGGGGCCCGGCCCCCAAGTTCTTCCCTGGTCAAGTTCCCTGGCTCCCCCTCGGGGCGTGCCTCCTCCTCGTCTCGGCTGTGCCTTCGCCCCTGCCGGCGCAGCAGGAGGTGGAGGAGGTGGTGGGGGTGCGGTTTGTGGGCAACCGGGTCTTCTCCGACCGGGCCCTCGCCAACGCCATCCTCACCCGACCCAGGGAGTGCAGTTCTCCCTTGTTGGCCCTGTTCTGTGTGGCAGGGGCGGACTTCGCCACCCGTCGGCACCCCTTCAGCCCCCGGGAATTCACCCGCGACGAGGCTCGCCTTCGCCTGTTCTACTATCAGCGGGGGTACCGGGAAGCTGTGGTGGATCCCTCGGTGGAGCGGCCGGCTCCGGGCCAGGTGCGGGTCACCTTCCGCATCCAGGAGGGAGAACCCGTTCGGGTAGCGGCCCTGCGGGTGGAGGGGGTGGAGGAGGTGGAGACCCCTTCCTTGCTCCGGAATCTCCCCCTGCGGCCGGGAGACCCCTTGAACGCCTTGGCCTTGGAGGCGACCCGGGATACCCTGCTCCAGCGGCTCAGGAACGACGGCTATGCCCATGCCGAGGTGCTCCAGAGTTTCTTCATCCCCCGGGACTCGCCCCGGGCCGCCCAGGTGACGTTCCAGGTGTATCCGGGGAGCCGGGCCCGTTTCGGGCCACTGGCCATCGTGGGGAACAGTTCCGTGCCCGCCGCGGTGGTCCGCCGCATGCTGCCCTTCCGGCCGGGAGACCTCTACCGGCAGGATCTTCGCTTCGCGGGGCTTCGAAACCTCTACAACCTGGAAATCTTCAGCTTTGCCGATATCCTTCCCGACACCACCTTCGTGCCCGACAGCATCGTTCCCCTCACGGTCCAGCTGGTTGAGGGGCCGGTCCACCGGGTCCGCACCGGCGCCGGCTTCAGCTCCGCGGAATGTCTGGGGGCGGAGGTCCGCTGGGCCAGTCGCAACTTTTTCGGCGGTTTGCGTCGTCTCCAGCTTACCGGGCGGGTCTCCAACGCCTTGGCCTCCCGGCTCCATGAGTCCTTGTGCAGGCAAGCGGGCACGGGACCCTATGGAGATCTGGACTGGCATCTGTCGGCAGAGTTCTCGCAGCCTTGGCTACTCTCGCCGAGGAACAGCTTTACCGCAAGTCTTTTCTGGGAACGGCAGTCGTTTCCCGATGAGTTTATCCGCAACGCCCGGGGATTGAATGCCGCCCTTACCCACACCATGAGCCCGGCCACCCCTTTCACCGTGGCCTTCCGCCCCCAGGTGTCCAGTCTGGCGGCGGCCGACGTCTTCTTCTGCTCCAACTATCTGGTGTGCGATCCGGCGGACATCCGCATCCTCCAACGGGCCAATCGCCTGGCACCGGTGGGGATCACCCTGTCCCGGGACCGGCGCGACCAGGTCTTGAGCGCCACCCGGGGGTACCGGGCCGTGGTGGACCTGGAGCAGGCAGCGGCCTGGACGGGGTCGGATTACCGCTATACCCGGATCCTGCTGGAGGGCAGTTGGTACGCCGCGCCCACGGGGAGTTGGATCCTGGCCACCCGCCTCCGGGGGGGACGGGTGGGGGCGGGGGGGTTCCGGGGGTTGGCGGGGGAAAGGGGGGGTGGGGGGATCGTGCACCCCGAAAAGCGTTTCTTTGCCGGGGGCGCCAACAGCGTGCGGGGCTTCGCTCAGAACCGTCTGGGCCCCCGGGTGTTGGAGGTACGGGCAGAGCGCCTTCTCACGCCGGGAAGCGGCGGGGAACCGCCGGTCTGCGCGCTGGAGGAGATCCTGGCCCGGGCGTGCGATGCCTCGCCCCTGCCGGATGAAGCTTTCGACCCCCGGCCCACGGGGGGCACCTCCCTCCTGGAAGGGAGCGTCGAAGTGCGGTTGCCGGTCCGGGGGAGCCCCTGGGAGGGCGCGGTTTTTGTGGATTTCGGTCAGGTTTGGGGGGAAGACCGGCGGGTTTCCTTGGGAGGGCTGGAGGTGACCCCCGGCCTGGGGGTCCGCTATGTCAGTCCCATCGGACCCATCCGGGTGGATCTGGCCTACCGGTTTGCCGGGGCCGAAGACCTCAAAGTGGTGGTGTCGGGAGTGGGGCCGGAGCGGGCCCTCTCCTTGTTGGAGCCGCGGGTGCGTTATGGGGCTTTGCCTTCCTGGTCGTGGCAACGCTTCCAGCTTCACCTGAGCATCGGACAGGCGTTCTGAGATGGGGAAGGCCGCCACCAAGAAGTCGGCGGGGGGACTGGGTCGGAGGATCCGTTGGGGGGCAGGGGTCCTCCTGGGCCTGGCCGGGGCCCTGGTCTTGGGGGTGGGGGTCCTCCTCCAGACACCTTGGGGGCAGGACCGTGTGCTTCGGTGGATCCTGGCCGCCGGCAACCAGGCCCTCCGGGGGCGGATGGAGGTGGCGGGGATCTCCTCGCCGGGTCTTCTGCGGGGGTTCACCCTCCAGGGGGTGCGGATCCAGGACGAGGAGGGCCGTCCCTTCCTGGAGGCCGACTCGGTGCGGGCGGCCTTGGCCCTGGCTCCCCTCCTACGGGGAGAGCTGGTGCTGGTGGGGGTGGAACTCTGGCGCCCCCGCCTTACCCTGGAACAGCTCGAGGCCGACGGGGAACTGAATGCTGCCCGGATCTTCGGGCCTCGTCCCGGCCAGGAGCCCGGTGAAGCCGTCCCTCCGCCGGCGGGGGAGGAGGGCCGGGGGTGGCCCCGATCCCTGCTTCTCCGGCGGACCCGGGTGCACGGCGGGCGGGTCGAGCTCCTCCTGCCGGCGGACAGGGCCCCCAGGGAGGCCTCGCCCGGTGACACGGATCCAGGGGCTCCCGGGGGTGGTTCCCCCCTCAGGCGCTTCGTGTTCCGGGATCTGGACCTGGAGCTGGCTCGGGCGGTGCTCCTGTCCCCGGAGGGGACGCAGCGCTACGAGGTCCGGGGCCTCTCGGTGGTGGGGGAAGTCTGGCCACGCCCCTTCGAGGTCCGAGGGTTGGAAGGGGTCCTGGAAATCGGCCAGGGGGGGCTCCTGGCCCGCATCAGCCGCCTGGAACTCCCGGCAAGCCGGCTCCAGGGCCGGGTCACCTTGGGATGGGGGGGGGACGGGGAGGACCAGCTGGAGGTCCAGGCCGAAGCGGAAGTCCTGGACCTGGCCGATCTCGGCTTCCTGGATCCCCGACTTCCCCGGGGGGAGGTCCGGGGGAGGTTCGTCTTCTCCCGGGTCGGGACGGAAAGCACCCTGGAGCTGGAAGAGGCTCAGGCCGCGGTGGGCGGAGGTCGTCTGGAAACCCGGGGACGGGTGATCCTCGCCCCGGCCGTCCGGTTCGGGGACCTGGTCCTTCGGGCGGAGAACCTGGATCTGGCCTTGGGAGACCCCTGGCTTGCCCGTCCTCTTCCCGTCCGGGGGCAGCTTTCGGGCTCCCTCAGGCTGAGCGGAGGGCTGGAGGCCCTGGAAACCCGCGGAAACCTCTCCCTCCGGGAGCCCGGAAGGAGGGATCCTGTGGGAGGCGCCTTCGCCGGCACCCTGTACCTGGGTGGATCCCCTGGTGTCCGCCGATTTCAAGCAACTTTGGCGCCCTTCCGTTGGGATCTCCTGCGGTCGGTGTGGCCCTGGTTCCGTCTGGAAGGGCCGGGGGCGGTGCGGCTGGACGCCCACGGGCGATTGGACTCCGGACTGGAAATGGCCCTGGATCTAACCCAGGCCCTGCCGGAGCATTCCCCCAACCGTGTTACCGTTCAGGGCCGGATCCGCCAAGACGGCACCGGACTTTCCCTGGACTTGGGGGGGAGCCTCCGGCTCCTCTCCCTCCCCGCGGTCCGATGGGGTGATCCCGAGATCCCCCTTGCGGGCGGTCTGGAAGGGGAGATCCGCCTGCACGGAACGGAGGAAGCCCTGGCCTTGGAGGGCCGGCTGGAGACCGTCGGGGGTCCGGTGGAGCTCGCGGCCCGCCTCAACGCCAGGGCCTTGGCGGAAGGGTACGCTTTGGCGGTGGAGGCCCGAGACCTGGCCCTTTCCCGGCTACTCCCCGACCTCCCCGACCCCACCCTGGTTTCTGCCCGCCTCCAGGCCGAAGGGAAGGGGCTACGGCCGGATTCCCTGGAGGCGCGGGGGACCTTGATCCTTGCCCGGGGACGGGTGGGACGGTTCTCCGTGGATTCTTCCCGGCTGGCCTTGAGGGTGGAGGGGGGCCAGGTCCGCTTGGATACCCTTCAGGTCCGGTCCCCGGTGGGTGCCTTGGCGGGCGCCGGCCACCTTCCCCTGGGGGCGGCGGGCCCCCCCGGTGAGGTGAGGCTGCGCCTGGAGATCGCCGACCTCCTCCCCCTTCGCCCCCTCCTCATGGAGGTCCCCGCCCTGGTGTACGAGGACCTCTCGGAGTTCGAACGGAATCTGTTGGTCCTCCAGGGGATCAACCCCGACACCCTCACCCGGGCTGCCGAGGTGGCCCTGGGGGGCCATGGCACCGTCCAGCTCGTGGTTCGGGGGCACCCGGAGAGCCTCACCGGAGGAATCGGGTTCGACCTGAAGGGCCTCCGGTACCGGACCCACTCCCTGGAGGGAGCCCGGGGGGAGGGGGCTTTCCAATGGGCCTCCCGGGGCGAGCCGAGCCTCCGGATCCGGATGGTGACGGACTCCCTACGGATCGCCGACCGGAGCTTCCGGGACGCGGCTCTGGAGGTCGAGTTCGGCCCCTCGGGCGGGAATGGGGCCCTCCGGCTGGGACGGGCCCGGGGGGAGGAATACCTTGTTCGAGGGGGGGTCTCCCTGCGGGAAGGAGGGGTGGGGGAGGGCCGCTTGGAGGAGTTGCAGTTCCGGTTCCAGGACGCCCTCTGGGCTCTGGACCGTCCGGCCAGCTTCACCTGGGATCCCGAGGCCGTACGGGTGGAGGACTTCCTCCTGGCGGAGGCTGGGGGAGGGGGGATGCGGATCCAGGTGGGGGGGTCCTTTCCCCTCCGGGGCCCGGGAGACCTCCGTCTTCAGGCCCAGGGGATCAGCCTGGAGCGGCTGGCGGTCCTTGCCCAGACGGAGACGGAGGTCCGGGGGAGGGTGGATCTGGATCTGCATCTGGTGGGTCCCCCGGCGGATCCGGTGGTGGAGGGAAGCCTGCAGGCCCGGTCCCTCCGTTGGGGTGAGCTTGCCCTGGACAGCCTCTCCTCCCGGATCCGCTACCGGGGGCTGTCCTTGACGGGGGAGGTGGCCCTGGTCCAAGGGGGCCGGCCGGTGCTGGAGGCGCGGGGGCGGTATCCTGCCGATCTCCGCCTCGAGGCCCCTGAAGGCCGCTCCTGGACGGGCCCCCTGGACCTTACCCTGGTGGCCGATTCCCTTCCGGCCTCCCTGGTGTTGGGCTCTTTGGAAGGGGTGGAGAACCTGGCCGGCTCCCTTTCGGGGGTCGTGAGGGTAGAGGGTGTCCCGGGCGAACTCCGCCCCTCCGGGCAGGTCCGGCTTGCCGGAGGGGGGATGGAGCTGCCGGACCTGGGGATCCGCTTGAGCGGGGTGGAGGCCCGCCTGGGCCTGCGGCCCGATGCCACCGTGGAGGTGGAGGCGGTCCTCCGTTCCGGGGGAATGGCCTGGGTGACGGGGACCCTCGGGCTCCAACCCCTTCTGGATCCCCGCCTGGACCTTCGGATCCGGGCGGACAACTTCCTGGCGGTGAACCGGCCCGACGTCCGGGCCCGCCTCTCGGGGAACCTCTCCCTTCTCAGGAACTACACCCGCCCCCGGGTCCAAGGGGCGGTGACCGTGGACCAGGCGGTCCTGGTGGTGGAGGAGCTGGCCCGGTCCGCCGAGGTGGTGGATCTCTCCGACCCGGCCTACTTCGCCGTGATGGATACCACCCTGGCGGCCCTCCGCCCGGTGGTGGGGGCCCTCAAGGCCAGTCAGAACCCCTTCCTCCAGCACCTCCAACTGGATGTCCGAGCCTTCCTCCCCCGGGACACCTGGCTCCGGGGGAGGGACATGAACGTGGAGCTGGGGGGCGAGCTGAGCGTCTTCTTTGACCGGACCGAACGGGAGCTCTCCATGGTGGGCGACCTCCGGGCCATCCGGGGCGTCTATTCCGTCTTCGGCCGGCAATTCCAGGTTCAGGAAGGGACGGTCAGCTTCCAAGGCACTCCCGGGATCAACCCCGACCTGGACATCCAGGCCCTGAGCCGGGTCCGCACCGCGCTGGGGGAGCGCCTGGACATCACGGCCTCGGTGAAAGGCCCTCTGTTGAGCCCCCGGGTGACCCTCGCCAGCAACGCCCCCATCCCCATCTCCGAGTCGGACCTGGTGAGCTACCTCGTCTTCGGCCGGCCCACCTATCAACTGGGGTCGGGGGAGAGCAGCTACGTCCGGGCTGCCACCGAAGCCACGGCGAACCTGGCCCTGGGGCTCTTTTCCACCGAACTCGGCTCGGTCTTCACCCGAGGGTTGGGCCTGGACTACTTTGCCGTGACCCAGGAGGAAAGGGCCACCTCCTTGGGCCCCGGAAGTCTGGCCGGCACCATGGCGGCTACCCGGGTGGAGCTGGGGCAGTATCTCACCCCCCAGCTCTTCGCCGCCCTCACCTGGCGGCCCATGGGGGGAGCGGGGGGAGAGGGGAGTCAGGTGTCCTCCATCCGCCTGGAGTGGCGGATCTCCGACCTGTGGACCCTGGAAGGATCCTGGGAAGATCGCTACAGCCGGACCTCGTTCTTCCGGGTTCGGGACGCCGCCCGCCAGGAGGACCGCATCCTGCGCTTCTTCCTCTACCGGGATTGGGGATACTGAGACTCGGCCGCCGCCCTCGAGATGGGCGGAGCCCTTGGCTGGGGACGGGAACGACGGGGCGGGGCGAGGGGCTCCCAGGGTCGAGGACGGCCCAGGGTAGGGGGATCCCCCCGTCGCCAACGGCCCGGGGGTAGGGCGCCGGGAGCCGACTCCCCGGGATCCTGGCGGGCCCCCGAGGGTAGAGAGGCTCGCCCATGCGAGGTGCGGGGGGCCGCCCTCGCCGACCTGTCCTCGAGCCTGAGGAGAGCGGACATGCACATTGCCCGGATCTTCCTCCTGATGGCCGGCCTCACGGCCCTTCTGGTGGCCTTCGGCGGCTATTTCGGGGGCCAGAGCGGAGCCCTCTTCGTCTTCGCCCTCGCCGCCATCATGAACCTGGGGATGTATTGGTTCAGCGACCGGGTGGTTCTGAAGATGTACGGCGCCCGGGTCATCGGTCCCCAGGATGCCCCGGAGCTCTATCGGATGGTGGACCGGCTTCGGCAGCGCGCGGGGCTTCCCATGCCCGTGGTGGCCGTGGCCCCCTCGGAGCAGCCCAACGCCTTTGCCACCGGCCGCAACCCGGAGAACTCCGTGGTGTGCGTCACGGCGGGGCTTCTCAGGCTGTTGCCCCCCCGGCAACTGGAGGGGGTGATCGCCCACGAGCTGGCCCACATCAAGCACCGGCACATGCTCACCGGAACCCTCGCCGCCACCCTGGCCGGCGCCGTGGGGATGCTGGCTTCCATGGCCCGCTGGGTGGCCATCCTGGGGGGCGGCCACCGGGACGACGACCGGAACCCCCTGGGCCTCCTGGTGCTCTCCATCGTGGCCCCCCTGGTGGCCATCATCATCCAGATGGCCGTGAGCCGCCAGAACGAGTTCCAGGCCGACCGCACCGGGGCCATCATCGCGGGTGATCCCCTGGCCCTGGCCGGGGCGTTGGAAAGCCTCGAGGCCTACGCCCGGCGGATCCCCATGGAGGTGAACCCGGCGGCCGCCCACCTGGCCATCGTGAACCCCTTTGCCGGCCAGAAGGGAGGCATCACCAACCTGTTCCGCACCCACCCCCCCACGGAGGTGCGGGTGGCCCGGCTGCGGGAGCAGGCCATGCGGGGCGACTACTGATCGGCGAACCCCCGGGGGGCCGAGACCCTCAGGACGGTGCGGCCCTCGGCGCGGAGGGGGACTGCAAGGTGCAGTCCCCCTTTTCGCTGGCGGCCTCCAAGGTTAGGGTGGGAGGGTGGGGTTGGGGGCAGGTGGGTTCGTGGGTTCGTGCTGTCCGGGGCGCGGCGAAGGAGTCCCCGGGGAAAGGACGGTTCCATGGCGAAGGTGGTGG
>JAUQOX010000124.1 GCA_030550695.1 Gemmatimonadota bacterium
GCAGGTCGTACTCGAAGTAGAACACCTTCTTGCGGGTACGCGGACGGGCCGGAGGCCGGCGTTCCTGCTCCTGCTGTTGCTGGCCGGTTTCGGCGGCCTCGTCCCGGACCTCCTCGTCAATGGTGGATTCCACCTCGAAAATGAGGGTATTCTCGTCCACAAAGCGGAGGTTGCGGATGGGAAGGTGCTGGCCGTCGAAGGGATCTTTGATGATGCGGGTAAGCTCTGCGGCGATCTTGTCGTTGTCGAAGATCTGCCGCTTGGTGCCCCTGGCGGCGTCCACCAGGTAGTAGAACACTCCCTCGGTGGTTTCCCATCGGTACCAGAAACGGTCGGTGGTGCCGATCCAGTTGGGACTCACGGAAGTGCTCTTGGTGAGGGCATTCCAACGGTAGGGTGCCCAGCGGGCCGCCAGATCCCAGTTGGCACCCCACACCCGGTTGTCGCCACCGGCGGCGGTCCGGGACTCCTGGGCAACCAGGGGAGCTGCAGCCCAGGGGGAAGGCAAGGTGAGGGCGGCGAAGACCAGCAAGGCGGCGAGCCGTGACAGGGGCCGGGCCCGGGAGGGGGAAGAAGCACCCGGCAGGGCATGGCACATGAGGACTCCTCCTGAGCTAGGGTGAGGTGACGGATCAAGGGGGCGGCGGCCTAGGGGCAGGGCAGGCCCCCAAGGAGGACGATGTGCTGACGTGGCATTCTACAGGGAAAGGGGTGGCCCCCGCTATCCCGGCCGGAGGACCTTGGCTCCCCGGATCCGGCGGTTCTTCAGTTCCTGGAGGGCCCGGTTCGCCTCCTCCAGGCCATATTCTTGGATCTCGGGGCGGAGGGGTACGCGGGCGGCCAGCTCCAAGAACTCGGCCACGTCCTGGCGAGCCACGTTGGCCACGCTCTTGATTTCCCGCTCCATCCAAAGGTCCCGCGGGTAGTCCAGGCGGAGGAGAGCCTCCTTGTCGGTGTCTTCCTTGCGGATGGCGTTGATGACCAGGCGTCCGCCCGGGCGGAGATTCCGGAGGGCCTCCACCACGGGCGTCCACACGGGGGTGGTGTCGATGACGGCGGCCAAAGGGACGGGTGCCGGCTGGCCGGTGTCACCGGCCCACACCGCCCCCAGTTCCAGGGCAAAGGCTCGCTCCTCGGGGCTCCGGGCGAACACGTAGACCTCGCTGGCGGGGAAGCGGTGGCGCACCATTTTGAGCACCAGGTGCCCCGAGGCTCCGAACCCCGTCAGGCCCAGGGGCTCGCCGTCCGTGAGCCCGGTCAGACGGAGGGACCGGTAGCCGATGGCGCCCGCGCAGAGCAAGGGCGCCGCCTCCGCGTCGGAGAAGGGCTCGGGGATGGGGTAGGCGAAGTCCTCCGGGACCGTCATGAGTTCGGCGTACCCCCCAGGGGCATCTTTTCCCGTGGCCCGGAACCCGGCACACAGGTTCTCGTCGCCCCGCCTGCAGGGGGCGCACTCCCCGCAGGCGTGGAAGATCCAGGCCACTCCCACCCGCTCCCCCTCCTGGAACCTGCGGCAGCCCGGACCCCGTTCCACCACCCGACCCACCACCTGATGGCCCAGAATGGTGGGGAGGGAAGGGGGAGGGAGCCTCCCCTCGATCTCGTCCAGCTCGGTGTGGCAGACCCCCGAGGCCGTGACCCGGATCAGGATTTCCCCGGGCCCCGGCACGGGGTCCGGAACCTCCAAGAGGCGGAGCGGAAACGGGTTGGAGGCCAGCGGACCGAGGGCCTCCAGGACCATGGCTTTCATGGCTCCCTATCGTGTGGCCATCTCTTCCAGAAGGGCCGTAAGCAGGCGGTAGAAACGCTCCACACTGGCCACCTTCACCCGTTCCCTGGGGGAGTGGGGGAACTCGATCTGGGGGCCGAAGGAGATCATGTCCATCCCCGGCACCTTCTCGCCGATGATCCCGCACTCCAAGCCTGCATGCACGGCCACCACCCGGGCTTCGGTGCCCGTGACCCGCCGGTGGACCTCCTGAAAGAGCTTCAAGAGGGGCGAGTCCACATCGGGTTTCCACCCCGGGTACCCTTCGTGCTCCTCCACCCGGGCCCCGGCCAGGAGGGCCACCGCCCGGATCTTGCTCCGGATCCACTCCAGGGCCGAAGCCACCGCCGAACGGGAACTGGTGAGGACCCGAAGGGTCTCCCCTTCGGTACGCACCACCGCCAGGTTGGAGCTGGTTTCCACCAGGCCCGCAATGTCGTGGCTCATGGCCGCCACTCCGTGGGGGAGGGCCACCAGAAGGCGGAAAACTGTCCAGGCCGAGTCGGTGGACCAGATCTTCGGTGGAGGGGGGCCTTCGGAAACCTCCAGCCGCATGTCCGGCTCCACCCGCCGATACTCCTCCCAGACCCGGGCGAACTCGTTGTCCATGTGGCGGAGGAACTCCGCGGCCTGTCCCTCGGGAATCACCACCGTGGCCCGGGCCTCCCGGGGGATGGCGTTGTGCTTGTTGCCCCCTTCGAAGGCGGCCATGTAGCCGGGAGTGCCCGGGCGCACGCTGTGGAGCATCCGGGCCAGGAGCTGGATGGCGTTCCCCCGCTGGAGATGGATGTCGAGGCCGGAATGGCCGCCGTGGAGCCCGCTGAGCTGAACCTGGTAGGCCTGGGCCCGGGAGGGCGCGGGAAGGGTCTCCAAGGGGAGGAAGATCTCGGTGTCGGCACCCCCGGCACACCCCACGGTGACGGTGCCCTCTTCCTCCGAGTCCAGGTTCAGCAGACGCCGGCCCCGAAGCATGGAGCCGTCCAACCCCCGGGCCCCGGTGAGGCCGGTCTCTTCGTCCACCGTGAACAGAAGCTCCAAGGGTCCATGGACCAAGGTGCGGTCTTCCAGGATGGCCAGCATGGCCGCCACCCCGATTCCGTTGTCGGCCCCCAGGGTGGTGCCCTGGGCTGTCAGGTACTCCCCCTCGAGCCTGGGCTGGATGGGATCCCGGGAGAAGTCGTGCTCCACGTCGGCGTTCTTTTCGTTCACCATGTCCAGGTGGCTCTGCAGGACCGTGATGGCCGCCCCCTCCCGTCCGGGGGAGGCCGGCTTTCGCACCACCACGTTCCCCGTGGCGTCCACCTGGACCTCCAACCCCTGGCGGGAGGCCACGGAAAGGACGTATTCCCGGATCCTCTGCTCTTCTTTGGACCCCCGAGGGATGGTGAGGAGGGTATCGAAATGACCCCAGAGGGCCTTGGGGTCCCATTGGGCGACAAAGCTCATGGTTTGGCCTCTTTCCTTTGCGTTGCCCGACGACCTGACTGCCATCCTACACTAAGCCTTGGGGACTCCAGGGGACAGGGGGCCGGACCGGCGGGCTCCGGTGGTCTTCGCCCGTCGCAGATTTGACAGCCGAGCGCGGCGGGCAGTACCGTCAACCACCTTCCGCCCCCGGAGCTGTGCGCCCGCAGGTCCGCTTCCGAAGTCCGGCGGAAGTCCTCCGGGGGCGCAGGCGCAACGGCAGCGACAGCCGGTTCTCCCCCCATCGCGAGGGTTGTCCATGGACAAGAAGCCCCATACCCCCTTCGTTCCTGCCTCCCGGTCCATGCCGGAGTTCACCTTCAAGGCAGTGCTTCTGGGCGTGCTCATGGCCATTGCCCTGGGAGCGGCCAACGCTTACGTGGGGATGCGAGCGGGGCTCACCGTGGCGGCCACCTTCCCGGCAGCGGTGGTGGCCATGGCGGTGCTCCGGGTTTTCCGGGGGACCATCCTGGAGGAGAACATTGCCCGGACCACGGCGTCCGTCGGGGAGGCGCTGGTGGCCGGGGCCATCTTCACCATTCCGGCCTTTGTCATCAGCGGTGCCTGGGACCACCTCCGGTACGTGGAGGCCACGGCCATCATGCTTATCGGGGGCGTCCTGGGGGTGCTCTTCGTGATTATGCTCCGCCGGGCTCTGGTGGTGGAGGCAGAGCTCCCCTTTCCCGAGAGCGTGGCGGCGGCCGAGATCGTGAAGGCCGGCCAGGGAGGGCAGACGGGCGCTTCCTATCTGTTCGGGGCCATGGGGGTGGCGGGGTTCTGGGAACTCCTGAAGAACAGCAACGGGATCCACCTCATCCAGGAGAGCGCCCACCGCTTCTTCGGTTTCGGCAAGAGTTCCATCCAGATCCTCCAGGGGAAAGTGGAATACTCGGGAGGCCTGCTGGCGGCCACGCCCAGCGCCTCTCCCATGCTCATGGGCGTGGGTTTCATTGTAGGCACCCGCATTTCCGCCGTCCTTTTTGCCGGCGCGGTGATGGGCTGGCTCCTCCTGGTCCCCCTTTCCGTGTTCCTGAACCCGGGTCTGCCGGCCCTTATGGGTCCCGATGCCTCCTATGCGGACCTGGCCCGGGCCGTGTGGCTCCGGCAGGTGCGCCCCCTGGCGGTGGGGACCATGATCGTGGCCGCCTTCTACACCCTGTGGAACCTCCGGATGTCGCTGGCCAGCGGAATCGGGCGGGCCTTCAAGAACATCGGAGCCGTGGGCGGAGGGGAGGCGGAAGAGCGGACGGAGGTGGACCTGGACCTGCGGAAGGTCCTCCTCACCATCGGGCTCATGTCCATCGCCACAGCTCTCCTTTACTACCATTTCGCCCAAGCCGTGGCCAGCGCCCTGACCCTCACGGTGGCTTTGGTGATCCTTGGGTTCCTCTTTGCCGCTGTGGCGGGCTACCTGGTGGGGCTCATCGGATCGTCCAACAACCCCATTTCCGGTCTGACCCTTTCCGCCCTCATCATCTCCGCCCTCCTCATGGTGCTCTTGGGGGTGCACGATGTGCGGGGGGTGGCGGGGGTGCTGGGGGTGGCGGGGGTAGTGTGCTGCGCGGCGGGGGTGGCCGGCGACATGATGCAGGACCTCAAGGTGGGGCACATCCTGGGCGGCACCCCCTGGCGGATGCAGTTGGCCGAGATCATCGGCGTGGTGGCGGCGGCCCTGGTGCTGGTCCTCCCCCTGATGGCCTTGGACCGGGTCTACGAGATCGGGTCGGCCGAACTCCCCGCTCCGCAGGCAGGCCTCATGGCCCTCATGGCCCGGGGGATCGTGGCCGGAGACATGGCCTGGCCCCTGGTCATCGTGGGGATGTTCTTCGCCTTGGGGCTCATCCTGATCCGGGCCCCCGCCCCCATGCTCATCGCCGTGGGGATGTACCTGCCCTTCGAGTCCACCTCGGCCATTTTTGTGGGCGGGGTGGTGAAGTGGATTTTCGACCTTCGACTGAAGCGGAAGCAGGCCACGGACGAGGAGCGGGCCAGGGCCGAGAACACGGGAGTGCTGGTCTCGTCGGGCTTCATCGCCGGCGAGTCCCTCATGGCCGTGTTCTTGGCGCTGTTGGTGATCGCAGCGGAAAAGTACCCGGCCGTCTTGGGCTTCCAGAAGCTGGCCTTCCTCCCCGAGCCGAGCTTTCCCCTGAGCCTGTTGGCTTACGGGTTGGTGGTGGCACTCCTGGTCTGGCTGCCCATCAAGAAGATGAAGGAGGGAGGGATCCCGGCCACGCCCATGGAACACTGAGGCGGGCGTGCCTCGCCACGCCAGGGAAAGGGAGAATCTCCTGGGCCGCGTTCCCTGTCGGGAAGCGGATTGGGAGGAACGGGGGGGGAGGGTGGTGATCCGACGTCCTGCCCCCGTGGGGAGGGGGCTGGGGGCCCTTCGGGAGGGGATCCGCTATGTGCTGGGTCCCCCCCGCATCCGTTTGGACGAGGTGGGGAGCCGGGCGTGGCATCTTTGCGACGGCAGCCGGACCGTGGGGGAGGTGGCCGAACTCCTCCGCCGGGAGTTCGGTGAGCGGGTGGAGCCGGTGGAAGAGCGGGTGGGGCGGCTCATGGAGGTGCTGGCCGACGAAGGGCTCTTAGGCCTGAAGTGAGGCCGGCCGCGTTCCGGCGCACCGGCCCCAGGCTCGGGCCTCCCCCACGATTTTCCACCCCCCCTTCCGCCTCCTCTGGCGGCCGTCCGCCCGATGAGGGGGCCGGCCACGGCAAGGGGCCGGCACCCAGGCCCGGGCGTCGGCCCCTTCCTCTGCTGCGGTGGTTTCTCGCACCCCTTCCGCCCCGCCCTTCAGGGAGCCTTCGCGCCCCCCGGCCCGTTGACCCGCAGGTCCGGGAGCGGGGTATCGGGGGTGTGGGGAGGAAGCACCGGATAGGTGACCACAGGCTGATCCCCCGTCAGGCTCCTCAGAAACGCCACAATGGCCAGAACCTCGTCGTCGGTGAGTTCGGCCCCGAGCTGGGCCGCCCCCATGATTCGCACCGCCTCGGTGAGATCCCACACCTTGCCGGAGTGGAAGTAAGGAGGGGTCAGGGCGATGTTCCGGAGACTGGGGCTTTTGAAGACGTACTCGTCGTTGGGACTCCGGGTCACCACGTAACGCCCTTTATCGTCGGGCGGAAGGATATCGGCATCGGGACGCTGGACCACTCCGAAGGGGAAATACCCGGTTCCCCCGATGTTCACCCCGTTGTGGCAGCCGGCACACCCTTTGTTGATGAAGAGGGCAAGCCCCTCCTTCTGCTTCTCGTCGAGGGCGGTCACCTCACCCATGAGGAACCGGTCGAAGGGACTGTTGGGGGTGAGGAGGGTGGCCTCGAAGGCCTCGATGGCCCGGGCCATGTTCTCGAAGGTGACGGGGTCGGCTTCGCCCGGGAAAGCCTCCTGGAAGCGCATCACGTACTCCGGAATGCTCCGCAGGGTTTGCACGGCCCGCTCCGGGGTGTTGTTCATCTCCACGCTGGCCTGCACCGGCCCCTGGGCTTGTTCGGCAAGGTCCGCGGCCCGCCCGTCCCAGAACTGGGCCACGTTGAAGACGGCGTTCAACACCGTCGGAGCGTTCCGGGGACCCTTCTGCCAGCCGTGGCCCACGGAGGTCTCCAGGAGGTCCACACCTGCGAGACCAAGGTTATGACAGGTGTTGCAACTGATGAGCCAGCTCGAAGAAAGGCGGGGGTCGAAATAGAGCATCTTCCCCAGCTCCACCTTGGGCGCCGTGATGGGGTTTCCAGGCAGGGCCGGGGGATCTTTGGGAATAGGGCTGAACAGGCTGCGGGCCTGTTGGACCAAGGGGTCGTCCGTGGGAGGGAGCTGGCCGGGTTCCCCGCCGGGGGGAGAAGCCTCGGGGGCGCAACCCCACGCAACCCCTGCCAACATTGCGGAAAGGGCGACGGCGAAGAGGTCCCTGCGCATATCCTTTCCTCCATTTTCGTCGTGGATGGGCCTCCAGGCGAAGCGACAACGTAACCCGCCCGGGTCGGGGAGGCGAGGTTTTCCGCCCTCACCCCAGACGCTGGGCCACGTCCCCCCAGTTTACCACGTTCCAAAAGGCCTGGATATAGTCGGCCCGACGATTCTGGTAGCGCAGATAGTAGGCGTGCTCCCACACGTCCAGGCCCAGGAGGGGGATGTTCCCCTGGGTGATGGGATTGTCCTGGTTGGGGGTGGTGACGATCTCCAACCGGCCCGAGGGGGTCCGGACCAGCCACCCCCACCCACTCCCGAACACGGAGGCTGCGGCGGCGGAGAACTGCTCCCGGAAGGTCTGAAAGCTCCCGAAGCGATCCCGGATGGCCTGGGCCAACGGACCGGTGGGCTCGCCGCCCCCCTGGGGCGAGAGGGAGGTCCAGAACAGGGCGTGGTTCAGATGGCCGCCCCCGTGGTTACGTACGGCGGTGCGGACGGATTCCGGCAGCGACTCCCACCCCGCCACCAGCTCCACCAGGGTGCGGCCGTGCAGGTCGGGATGGCCCTCCAAGGCCCGGTTCAGGTTGGTCACGTACCCCTGATGGTGGCGGCCGTGGTGGATCTCCATGGTCTGGGCGTCGATGGCGGCCTGGAGGGCGTCGGGGGGGTAGGGAAGGGGGGGGAGGGAGAACGGGTACCGCTCCTCCGCCAAGCCGGGGATGGAAGGGACGCTCTGTCTTCCCCCGCCCCTCCCCTCCGCCGCCCAGGCTGCCCCGGGGGTGTCCGACGCCCCAAGGCGACGGGGGAGGATGGCGGCGGCCACGGCCGCCAAAGAACCCTGGAGAACCTTCCGCCGGGGGAGGGAGCCCTGGAACACACGCACCATGGGTGGCACTCCTTTCTGGGAAACTCGGGTACGGGAATGCGCCGAGGTATCGGAAGACCTGTGCCTCCCTTACCCCCGGGGCGGTAGGCAGGTTCGGGGGAGGGGGGGGCGCCGCCCGCCCCGCCCACGGCGCCCGGCGCCCTACTCCACCTGAACCAGGAGCCCTTTGAGGTAGGTCCCCTCCGGAAAGGCCAGGGCGGTGGGGTGGTCGGGCC
>JAUQOX010000125.1 GCA_030550695.1 Gemmatimonadota bacterium
GGCTCACCTGGGAGGGGGCCTTGGGGGCCCTGGAGAGTTCCTGGTCCCTCCACGGCATCCTGAGGGAGGTCCATAACCCCCTTCCCTCGGCCATCGTGGACCTGGACCGCAGGGCAGCGGGGCTGCGATGGGAGATCGCCGGGAAGAGCCCCGACGCAGGGAAATGGGAATGGAGGGTGGGGTTGGAAGGCGAAGGGCAGTGGGATCTGCGGCAGAACCACACCAACCTCGCCGGGACCCCCGGCACCCTTACCCTGGACCAACGGGAGACGGTCGTGGGGGGAGGGGTGTTCGTCCAGGGAACGACGAGGGTGGAGGGGGTCCGGCTGCTGGTCGGGCTTCGGGGGAACGCCGTCCGCTTCCAGGTGTCGGACAGGCTCGTAGGCGGGGGGGACCCCGACGACTCCGGCTCACGCCTCATGACGGCTGTGACTCCTGCGGCGGGGATCTGGGTCCCCCTCGGGCCTGCCCTCTCCCTTCGGCTGGGGGCCACCACCTTGTTTCAGACGCCCACCACCTCGGAGCTGGCCAATCGTCCCTCCGGGGCCGGGGGATTCAATCCCTCCCTCCGCCCCCTCCGGGGACTGTCTCTGGAGGGAGGAGTCCAGGGCAGGGTGCACCCCCGGGCCCAAATGGAGATCACCGGATTTGCCCACCGCGTGCGGGACGAACTCGTTCCGTTCGAAGTGCCGGGAAGCGAAGGGCGGACCTACTATCGGAACGCCGGGTCTTCCCTGTACCGGGGCCTGGAGCTGGCGGGAGTGGCGGCGGGGGGCCCCGGCCTCCGCCTCCGGGCCGCCTACAGCTACACCGACGCCCGTTTCCGGCGGTACGCCCCCTCGGGGAGGGATCTCGCCGGCAAGCAGATCCCCGGACTTCCCCGCCACCGCGCCGAGGCTGTCCTCACCTGGTCTCCAGGGCCCCTCCACACCCCTTCCCCCGGGCGTCCGGAGGGGAGCCGGGGAGGCGGCGGCGAACGTGCGAGGGGAGTCGGGGCCTTCTTGGAGCTCCGAGGGTTGTATCAAGGGGGGATGTTCGCGGACGACGCCAACACCCAGCGCTCGGGTGCCTACGCCCTGCTGGACCTCAGGGCAGGCCTCGAGAACTGGCAGATCTTCGGCCTGGTCCTGGCCCCCTTCGGAGGGATCTCGAACCTCTTGGACCGGCGCTATTCGGCTTCCGTGGTGGTGAACGCTGCAGGGGGCCGGTACTTCGAGCCGGGGCCGGGCCGGGCCGTCCATGTCGGGATCAGCTTAGGCAGGTCGAGCTCCGGACGGGGAGGCTAGCCCAAGGGGAGGCGGCAGGGAGGGGAGGGAAGGTGTGCCCGCCCCGGGGCCGCGGACCCCCTCCCTACCCTGCCGATACCCTCCCCCCTGGTCCACCTCCCCCCCACCCGCTATCCTTTCCGGCGACAGGGGTGCTGGGGCCGCAGGCCCGGCTGAGATCATACCCTTTGAACCTGATCCGGGTAATGCCGGCGAAGGGAGTCGTCTCACCGTTCCCCAGCGCCCGTCCCCTTTCGACCCCCGGCAAAGGGAAGGGCATCATGGGTTTCGCCAAGGATCAGCTCCAAGTTCTTCACCGCCTGTGGGAGCACATGCTTTCCCATCCGTTCCTCTTGGGCACACGGGACGGAACCCTGCCTCGGGAGACCTTCCTCCGATGGATGCAGCAGGACTACCTCTTCGTGGAAGCGGCCATCCCCTTCTTCGGGGTGCTGCTCTCCAAGGCGCCCCCCCACCACCGCCGCCCCCTCTCCCAGGCCGTCGAGGCCCTCCACAAAGAGCTGGCTCTCTTTGAGGAACGGGCCGAGGCCGTGGGGGCGAGTCTGGAGGGCGTGGTTCCCACCTTCACCTGCCACGCCTACATCCAGTTCCTCATGGCCACAGCCTACCAGCGAAGCTACCCCGAGGCCTACACGGTCCTCTATGCTGCGGAAAAGGCCTACCACGACAGCTGGAAGGTGGTTCGGCAGGGCCTGGATCCCTCTTCCCCCTGGATGCCCTTCGTGGAGAACTGGGCGGGAGAAGCCTTCGGCGGCTACGTGGCCTACCTGGAGACGGAGTTGGACCTTTTGGCGGAAGCCGCGGGGCCGAAGGAAAGGGCCCGGATGAGCGAGCTTTTCCGCCTCACCACACTGTATGAGATTGCCTTTTGGGACATGGCCCTGAGCGGTGCGGGTTGGCCCGGGGCCACAGACGATATCTGGCAAGTCCGATCTTCCGAGGGGTAGCCCCATGAGGTTCACCGATGAGCTTTTCGCCGCCGCGGAACCCGTTTGGCGGGCCCAGCTGGAGCACCCGTTCGTCCGGGGACTGGCGGACGGGTCCCTGGAGGAAGAACGATTCAAGCGCTGGGTTCTGCAGGACTACCGCTACCTCAAGGAGTTCGCCCGGGTCTTTGCTTGGGCGGTGGCCAAGGCGCCGGACTTGGCCTCCATGTCGTGGTACGCCGAGGTCCTCCACCTGACTTTGAACACGGAGATGGAACTCCACCGCCGGTACGCTGCGCGATTCGGCCTTACGCCCCAGGATCTCGAGGCGGAACCCATGTGGCCCACCACGCGGGCCTATACCGATTTCCTGGTCCGGGTGGCCGCCGACGGCGACATGCTGGATCTCCTGGCCGCCCTGCTCCCTTGCGCTTGGGGGTATGTATACCTGGCCCAAGCCATGGCAGCCGGGCCCCTTCCGTCGGACCAGCGCTACCGGGACTGGATTACCCAGTACGCCTCACCGGAATTTGCCCAGGCCAGCGACCGCCTCCGGGGAGAGCTGGACCGACTGGCCGAAGGGATCGGCGAGGAAAAGCGGGCCCGGCTGGTGGAACTCTTCCTCATCTCCAGCCGCTACGAATGGCAGTTCTGGGAAATGTGTTGGCAGAGCGAAGCCTGGCGTCCCTGAGGACGGCGGCGGGCGCCCCCCATGGGAGGGAAAGGCGGGGGACCGGTTGAGGCTTTCCACCGCTGTCGCTCTCCCGCCTGAAGGGCGCCCGAGGAGGAGAGGCGCACCTTCAGGACCGGCGGCGGACCCGGCAGAAGCTTCGATCCCGCACCACCGCCAGGGCGTTCGCCACCGGCCGTTCGCCGGCGGCATCCGAAGGACGGCTCAAGGGGATCCCCCTGGCCACCATGATGGATGACCCCCCTCCATCCAGGTTGATGGCTTCCCGGGCCCCCAGGGACTCCAGGAAGGCAGTGAGTTCGGGCAGGCTCATCCCCTCCGAATACCCCGGTTGCCGTCCATCCACCACCACCACCCAGAGACGACGGCTGGCGGGGTCGAAACCCACGGCGGTGCGAGGGTGCCTGGAGGCCGCAAAGCCCGGCAGTTCGGCCACCTCCAGGTCACCTACCCGCCGCCCTTCCCGAAGGAGCAGGGGAAAGCCTCCCACCACATAGGTTTCACCGTCGGGCTTCGTTACGGACAGCGGCCACCCCAGCCGGATCAGGGTATCCCCTTCCACCACGGGAACGCCCAGCCAGGGCATGGCCCCAGGCCGCCAGGCCATGGCCGGCCGGGGCCGGACTCTCCGCACCGTCCCCGCCACCACTTCCGTTCCCACCGTAAGCCCCTCCGGGGTGAAGAAGTCTCCGTTGACGCCGGCCACCACCCCACCCCCGGCCCCCGCCAGGAGTTCCGTCACCCGCTGCCGACCCTCCACCTCCTCCCCCTCCCCCCCTGTGACCACCCGGAGCCCCACCTCGCAGCGGCCCAAATCCACCGCGATAACATGGACGGCCCACGGGGTGGCGGCCTGGAAGAGCCCCGCGTAGCTCACCCCCGGTCCCAAGGAGAGGGTCCGGACCTCGGCATCGGGGATCACCCGCTCGACGGCCGGGGGCAGGGGAGGGGGAAGATGGGGGGGGCGGTCGGGTACCGCGCATCCCCACCCTCCTGCCAAAACCACTAACCTCAGGAGACCTCGAGCACCGCGGGCAGGGATGGAGCCAGGATGGTTCCGCCGGAAAATCCGATGGAGCCCCTGGCTCCTCTCGACTCCCGAGGGGTATTGTGGAATGATGCGCGCCATGGAGCCTGCCTTCCGGACCAAGGTCCTTGCCCTCGTCTTGGGAATGTTGTGCGTTCCGGCGGCCCGGGGAGCCCCGCCAGCCGAAGGGGCCGAAGGACACCCAGGGCTTTCCAACCTGGGGACGGACACGCAGGAAATCGAGGCCTCTCCGTTCCGCGACCCCGGGGAGCTTCGTCTGGGGTTCAGTTTCGGCGGGATCAGCTTCGTGGGACTCCTCCTGGAGCAGAGGTGGGGTACCCGAAGTGTCGAACTCAATCTAGGCACCTGGGCATTCCGGGACCTCAGTGTGAGTCTGGTGGCCAAACAGTATTACGGCCCCGGGGATTTTCGCCCCTATTCCGGTGTGGGGCTATGGGGGGTGCTGGCGGCTCCCCCGGCCGGCCCGGAGGAGCAGCAGGGCTTTGCCCTCCTGCTCCGGGCGCCCGTGGGGGTAGAATGGAACTTGGATGCGGGGCACCACGTGGGGGCGGACCTGGCCCTGAATCGGGCCCTCAGGATCCGGCGCAAGGACCCTCGGGATGAAACTCCGCCATCCAGCCGCCTCGTCCCCCTGCCGGGTTTCCATTACCGCTGGAAGCGCTAGGGCTCCACGAGCCAGCCCCCTCCAGGAGGCAAAGCAAACGGCCCCGGGGGCCGTCTGCGGAGGGGCGCCACCGAGGTGCCCGGGGGCTCCCATGACAGGCAACCCCTCCGGGGCGTTGGGCATCCAACCTCAGACAGGGCAGATCGCCGGGAACGGGGGAAAAGGACATCGTGGAGGGTGGGACGGGAGCGGCCGAGCCAGATGTCGGAATCGGAGCTGCTTGAGCGAGCTTCCGCCGGGGAAGCGGAAGCCATCCGGGTCCTCTACCGACGGTACGCCCCTCGGGTCTACGCCGTGGTCCGGCGCATTTTGGGGGATGAAGATCTGGCGCAGGATTCGGCTCAAGAGGCTTGGGTGAGGGCCATCCGGGCCTTGCCGTCCTTTCGGGGGGAAGCCCGCTTTTCCACCTGGATCCACCGCATCGCGGTGAACGCGGCCCTGCAACTCCTCCGCCGGCACGAGACCCTGCGGCGCCGTGAAGGGGAAGGGCTTCCGGAGGAGGCCCCCCTTCCGCCACCCCCCGGAGATGTCCTCCTGGAGGCACGGCTGGAACAGGCCCTGGCGTGTCTCCCCCCGGGGATGCGGCAGGTCCTCATCCTCCATGATGTGGAAGGCTACACCCACGAGGAGATCGCCGAACTCCTGGGGGTCACTCCGGGAACGTCGAAGTCGCAGCTGTTCAAGGCCCGGGCCAGGATGAGGCAACTGCTGCGGCCGGCTCTGGTCGAGGGGCCCATGGAAGGAGAGGAACGGGAAGTATGGGGCATCTGACTTTGGAGGCTCTGGCCCGTCTGGTGGACGAGCCTCCCTCCCCGCAAGAAAGCCGGCACCTCGAAGCGTGCGCCCGGTGCCGGGAGGAGCTTCTGGCCCTCCGGGAGCAGACCGAGGCTCTGGCGGCCTTGCCCGACCTCTGTCCGCCCGTGGGGCATTGGGAAAGCCTGGAGCGGCGGTTGGTGGACGAGGGGCTCGTGCGGCCTCTTCAGCGCGTCCGGAGCCGCCGCGGCCCCGGGTGGGGGGTGTGGCGAAGGGTGGCCGCAGGGTTGGTGTTGTTCCTGGCGGGATCGTGGGTAGGGTCATGGATCGGGGGGAAAGGGGGGGAGATGGGGCCCGTGGCCGGCGTGTCGGTGGCGGAGTTGCCCGGGGTGGAGGCAGGACCGGGGGCACAGCCGGTCGAGACCTTGGAGGAGGCAGCGGCTTGGGTACGGCAGGCGGAAAGGGAATATCTCCAGGCCTTGGTGCGTTATCGTCAGCTCCTGGAAGCTCAGGGGGAGCTTCCTTACCGCGGTCACCCGGCGGCCCGCTTGGCAGCCCTCCAAGGGATCGTGGCAGCCGGCAGGGCCGGGGTGGAGCAGGCCCCCGCAGACCCCTTCCTGAACGGAGTACTGGTGGGTGCCTTGGCGGAGCAGGAGGTCCTGTTGAGGACCGTGGCCATGGCCGGGTTCGGGGACATCTTCTAGGCGGAGGGACGCAGACATGGCAGGCGCGGCCGGGGGAGTGCGGGGAGGTTCCGGACCTTTGCGTCGCCGGAGGACTGGGATCCAGGAGGCCGGGCTGGCCCTGGCCCTGGTTGTCGGCCTCGCCGGGGGGGCGGCGGAGGGGGGGGCTCAGAGTTCTTCCACCCTGCCCCAGAGCCGGCGGGGGTGGCTGGGGATCTCCCTGGAGTACGGGACGGTGCGGCTTTCGGGCCAGGAGCGGACGGTGGCCGCCGTCTCGGCCGTCGTCCCCGGCAGCCCGGCCGAACGGGCAGGGATCCGGGCAGGGGATACCCTGACCCATGTGGACGGCCAAGCGGTGTCGCCCAAGGTGGTGGCTACCATGAGCGAGGGACTGGCGCCGGGGGATCTGGTGCGCCTGAGCTTCCGGCGCCAGGGAAGCCGGCGGGAGGTGTTGGTGGAAGCCGCGCCTTGGCCCTCCTTCGGGGGATCGTACCCGGAGTCGGCGGGGGCGCCTTTCTCCCCCGGCCCGTGGTTCCTCCTTCGTCTGGATTCCATCCGAGGGGCCATCCTCCGGAACCTGGACTCCGTGGCCATGGCCGTCCGCCCCGCTCGGGCCCCCGACCTGACGGATGGCCCCCTCGCCTTCCCGGGATGGTTCTTGGAGCCCCCCGGGACGGGTCGGCAGAAGGAGGGGCTCTCGTCCGAGGCCGACTCCCTGCGGAAAGTCCTGGAACAGGTGAACCGGGCCCTCACGGAACTCCGCCGACAGGAGTTGGCCCGTCTTGGAGGGCTGAGGACGGGGCAGGCCGGAGGGTGGGGGAGCCCCCCCAACGCCGACCCTGAGCTGCGGCGTCTTGCCCAGGAGGAGCAAGGTCTCCTTGCCCGCCGCCTGGAGCTGCAGTCGCGTTTGGAGGAACTCGAAGCCCGGACTCGAAGGGAGACCGGTAGCCGGCTGCACGCCGGGGGGGCACCTTCCCAGCGTCCTTCCCTCCCCGGCGCCCCCGTCGCCAGGCTTTTTCCGGGGCCGGACCGCGAAGCGAGACGGTTCCAGGATGAGGCGGGCCGGGCCGGGCGGGAAGCCGAAATGCAGTTTTGGACACCCCTGCGGATCCTCTCCGTGGGGCAAAGCTATCTGGCAGGCGCCCAGCTCCAGGACCTGAATCCCCAACTGGCACGGTACTTCCCCGTGGGGCGGGGGGTGCTGGTGACCCAGGTGCTGGAGGGAACCCCGGCCGCCGAGGCCGGCGTCCAGGGAGGAGACGTCATCGTCAGGGTGGGGACCCAGGAGGTGACCCGCCTGGAAGAGCTTCGGGCGGCTCTGGCCGCGGCCCAGGGACCACTGCGGCTGGAAGTGGTGCGGCGGGATGGCCGAAAAACCCTGGTGATCCCTCGCTGAACGCCAAGGCGGCCGCCGAAGGTCTTTCGGGGGCCGCCTCAGTCGTCCTCCCTGCCCCCCTGGCCCCTGCGGGGGGCGGGGGGCACCGTTCTGATGTCGCGGACTTTTTCTTCCTCAGGGGGGTGTCTGGCCTTCCCCCTTTTCCCTTACTCGTAACGCAGGGCCTCGATGGGATCCAGGAGGGCCGCACGCCGGGCAGGCCAGATCCCGAAAAACAACCCCACCGCCGCCGAAACGGCCAAAGCCAACAGGACCGATTCGAAGGGCACGGCGGTATTGAGGTTTCCCATCCGGGCCAGGAGGGCCGCCCCCCCATAGCCCGCCGCCAACCCCAGGACACCCCCCAGCAGACAGAGGGTCATGGCCTCCACCAGGAACTGGAAGAGGATATTGCCCTTGGTGGCGCCCATGGCCTTGCGGACGCCGATCTCCCGGGTCCGCTCGGTGACGCTCACCAGCATGATGTTCATGATGCCGATCCCCCCCACCAAGAGGCTCACCCCCCCGATCCCGGCAAGGAGGAAGGTGAAGGTCTGGGCGGTCTCCTGGAAGGTTTCCAAGAGGTCCCGGAAGTTCCGGATTTCGAAGTCGGCCGGCCGACCCGGGGGGATCTGGTGTTGCCTCCGAAGGATCCGGTCGATCTCAGCATAGGCGTGATCCATGAGCTCGGGGGCTGGCACCTGGACCGAGATC
>JAUQOX010000126.1 GCA_030550695.1 Gemmatimonadota bacterium
TGGACGAAGCCCTCCGATGCCGAGCCTCCGGAGAAGCCAAGGTCATCGTATTCAACGCCAGCGGTCACGGGCATTTCGACCTGGGCTCGTACGAGCGCTACCTGCGGGGCGAGATCGAGGACTACGAATATCCTGCGGAGAAGGTCCGCGAGGCTCTGGCCAAACTGCCCCCCGTGGAATGAAAGAAGCAGACCAACCTCCGGCCCATGCCGGGCCCGCATCGGCTCGGCATGGGGAGGGTTCACCCGCCGCTTTGCCACGCCTGAAGCAAACCGTCTACCGGTTCCTCTCGGCTCCCCCCGGTTCCCCGCTCAAGACTTCCCGCAGCTTGCGCGCCAACTCTTCTGCGGAAAAGGGCTTCTGGAGAAAGGGGGTCCCCGGATCCAGCACCCCGTGGTGCACAATGGCGTTGTCGGTATAGCCCGACATGTAGAGGACTTTCAGGTCCGGCAAGCTTTTCCTCAGCCTCTCCACCACTTGCCGCCCGCTCATCGCCGGCATGACCACGTCGGTCAGCACCAACACCGGCCTGAAGCCCTTCTCCTCCACCAGGAGGATCGCTTCCCCTCCGTTGGCCGCCACGCTTACCTGAAAGCCCATCCGCTCCAAGAGGGCCCGCACCAGGTTGCGCACCCCCTCTTCGTCTTCCACAACCAGGACCGGCTGTCCCTTTCCCCAACGTTTCTCCCGGGGAAGCACCGTGTCGTCAGGGCGGACCTCCCCGCCATTGTCGGCGCTGGGAAGGTAGATCTTGAAGGTCGAGCCCCTCCCCGGTTCCGAGTAGGCCCAGATGTATCCCCCCGACTGCTTGACGATGCCGTAGACGGTGGCGAGTCCCAGTCCCGTACCCTTACCCTTTTCCTTGGTGGTGAAGAAAGGATCAAAGATCTGGGCCAGGACTTCCTTGCTCATGCCCACACCGGTGTCCGTGATGGCGATCAGGGCGTATCGGCCGGGGATCACCCCCTGATGGGTCCGGGCATACTCCTCGTCCAGATAGGTCTCCGCCGTTTCGATGAGCAGGGTTCCGCCGTGGGGCATGGCATCCCGGGCGTTGACGGCCAGGTTCAGGATGGCTTGCTCCATCTGGGAGGGATCCACCAACACTTTCGGGTCTTCCTCGGCCAGGACCAACTCTAGGAGGATGTCCTCCCCGATCATGCGTCGAAGCATGCGCTCCAGATTCCGCACCAGCCGGTTCAGCGAAAGGAGTTCGGGCTGTAAGGTCTGCTTCCTGCTGAAGGCCAAGAGTTGGCGGGTCAGCTCGGCCGACCGGCGGCCGGCCTCCACCATCTGCTCTACGTCGCTCCGGATGGGGTCATCGGGGTGCAGGGTGTCGAGAAGCATCTCTCCGTAGCCCAGAATGATCCCCAACATGTTGTTGAAGTCATGGGCCACCCCGGCGGCGAGCCTTCCCACGGACTCCAGCTTCTGGGCTTGAAGGAGTTGGTCCTGGAGCCGTTCCCTTTCAGCCTCCGCCCTCTTCCGCTCGGTGATGTCGTGGATGATGGAATGGAGAAAGACCCTGTCCCCCACCCGGATCCTGGTGCTGTAGGCGGCAACGTCCCGCACCGAGCCGCCGGCAGTGCGGTGGCGGAATTCGAAGTAGCGGTTCCCCTCCTGGACTACCTCCTCGATGGCCGCCTGCACCTGGGGTGGGGGGAGGGTGTTGATGTCGTAGAGGGTCTTGGTGACCATCTCCTCCCGGGACCATCGGTAGAAGCGCAGGGCCGCCTCGTTGGCGTCTACGATCCGGCCGTCCCGGGGATCGATGAGGAGCTTGACCGCGGAGTGCTTGTGGAAGAGCTCCCGGAAAAGCACTTCGCTCTCTTCCAGGGCCTTGCGGGTGCGGGCCTCCTCGGCCACCAGGCGCCGCAGGTCTTCCAAATGCCGGCGATTCTCGTCGAAGAGACGCACCCCCTCAAGCTCCAAGGAAGCCTGATTGGCCAGGAATCCCAGAAGGGCCTGGTCCTCCGACGAGAATAGCCGGACGGCCCCCACGCTCCCCACGATCAGGATCCCCAGGGCCTTCCCCTGGTAGCTCAGAGGCAGGTAGAGGAGGGAGCGCAGGCCGCGGAGCCGGACCACTTCTTCCTCCGCCGGCGAAAGGGACGTCGTCAAGGTGTCGTCCAGGACCACGGGACTGCGGGTACCCAGGGCCCTCGCGATATGGGGATGGTCCCGCAAAGGAGCGTCGGCCAGGTGGACCGGAAACCCCTCGGGAAGAGCAGGAGAGGTGGCTACAAGATGGAGGGTTTCCCCCTCGAGGAGATAGGCAGCAGCGGAGCCGTCTCCCAGGAGCTGCCGGGCTCCCTCCACCACCACCGAACAAAGGTCTGGAATGCCCTGGGCCTCCGCCAAGCGCGTGCTGATCTGCAAGAGAAGGGTCAGTCTTTCGTTGTGACGGCGGACAGCCTCCTGAGCCTCCACCTTTTCTGTAATATCCACCAGCGATACGATACTCTCCGAAGTGCCCGGGATCATCCCCACAGACAGGTAGGCGTACCGCTTCCGCCCTGCCTTGTCCATGAGCACCGCCTCGTATTGGTTGGGAACAGATGCGGGATCCTTCCTCCTCAACTCATGGTAGCGAAGCATCATGGGCAAGCTTTCGGGAAACACGTAGGCGATCCAGCTCGTCCCCACCAGCTCTTCCGGCGCATACCCGGTAACCCGCAGACACTCCCGGTTGGCCATGACGATCGTGTGATCCTCGGCCACCAGAAGGGTGGCCGTCCCGGTCGATTCGAAGATCGCCCGATATCGTTCCTCCCCTTGCTGCAACAACAGTTCCGATTGACGACGGAGACGTAGGAGAACCTCCACCTGGGCCTTGAGCTCCGCCTTGCGGAGGGGCGTGCGGAGCGTGGCGTCGAAGCCCCGCTCCAGCCAAGGATCCGCCACCTCCCCTTCCCCCAGGATCACGAGAACCGGCAGGAAAAGGGAGCCAGATCTTTTGCGATCCAAAAGCCCCTCCCCCACCCGTCGTGCTGACGCCGCCTCCAGCACGAACAAGTCGGCTTCGGGAAGGGGAGCCGAAGGAACCCAGGGCAGGGCTTCATGTCCCAAATCCTGCAGGTACTCCGTGACCAGCCTACGGTCTCCGCCTGGGCCAAAGACTACCGCCACTCGGGCCACAACTTCCTCCCTTCCTTTCTCCACGACGACTAGGATGGGCTCCCGCCCCCGACGACCGGGCCCGAGCCGGGCGGATCCCTCGGCGACGGTCGGTCCAGGACCTCCCGGATGCGGAGGGCTATGGTCTCCATGGTGAAGGGCTTCTGGAGGAAAGGCGTGCCGGGATCCAGAACCCCCTGGTGGACGATGGCGTTGTCGGTGTAACCCGACATGTAAAGGGCCTTCAGGTCGGGACGGCTTTTCTTGAGGCGAGCCACCAGCTCCTTTCCGCCCATGGTCGGCATGACCACGTCGGTGAGCACGAGATCGGGCTGCAGACCTCCCTCTTCCACCAACAGAAGGGCCTCACCGCCGTTGGCGGCAAGGGTGACCCGGTAGCCCAGGCGGGTCAGGATCTTGGCAAGCGCTTTCCTGAGGCTCTCCTCGTCCTCCACCACCAGGATCTGCTCACCTCGGCCCCGGGTGCCCGGGGCTGCGTCGCCCCTCGTCTCCTCCGGCTCCGCCGGCGGGGCCTCCGTGGCGGGGAAGTAGATCTTCACCGTGGTTCCCACCCCCGGCTCGGAATAGAGCCACACGGACCCTCCGCACTGCTTGACGATTCCATAGACCATGGACAGGCCCAATCCCGTCCCCTTCCCCTGCTCCTTGGTGGTGAAAAACGGCTCGAAGGCCCTCGCCATCACCTCTTTACTCATGCCGCAACCCGTGTCCGTTACCGCCAAAAGCACATGGGGCCCGGGGTTCACGCCCGGATGGCGCCGGGCGTAGGCCTCGTCCAGCTCGACGTTCGCCGTTTCAAGGAGGAACCGACCTCCCTCGGGCATGGCGTCCCGGCTGTTGGAGGCCAGGTTCATGATGACCTGTTCGAGCTGGCCGCGATCCACCGTCACCCTCGCCAAATCCTTGGCCAGGGCCAAACGGATGTCGATGTCTTCGCCCATGAGCCTCCGGAGCATGACGGCAAGGTGTTGGATCAACCGATTGAGATCCACCACCTCCGGCTCCAGGGGCTGTTTGCGGGAGAAGGCAAGGAGCTGACGGGTCAGGAGGGCGCCCCGACGGGCGGCCTCCACCATGGCCTCCACCTCGACGGTGAGAGGGTCTTCAGGGTGCAACTGGGCAAGAGCAGCTTCCCCGGCCAGGAGGACGACGTTCAAGAGGTTGTTGAAGTCGTGGGCGATGCCGCCGGCAAGCCGACCGACGGCTTCCAGTTTTTGAGACTGCTGGAGCTGCTCTTGAAGCCTAGCGCGTTCCTCTTCCAGGATCTTCTTTTCCGTGATGTCCCGCGCCGCCCCGTAGATTCTCACCACCCTGCCGTCTTCCACCACAGGGTAGCCGCAGTCCAACAGCCACCGGACTTCCCCGTCCTTCCGGACGATCCGGAAGACGCTTTCGTCAGGCTGCCCTGCCAGGATCCGGCGGAGCCGCTCTTCGGCCAAGGGGAGGTCCTCCGGGTGGACCAGGGCCCGCCATCCCCCCAAAGCCGAGACCTCTTCCGCGCCATAGGCGGTGATTTTGGTGAAAGCGCCGGCCACCCAATCCCGTACGAGCCGCCCGTCTTCCTCCACGCGAAAGGCATAGGCATAGTCGGAAACCAGGTGGGAGACCCGCCTCCACCGCTCCTCGCTCGCCAGCAGGACTTCCTGCGCTTGTCTTCGGAGGGAGATGTCTTGGATGACCACCACGGCAGCCCCCTCTGGCCGACCGTCGAGCGCGAGGAAGGGAACTGCTCGAATCTCCAGCCAGCGGCCGTCCACCGCCACTTCCAGGGGATCCTCCTTTCCACCCCCGGCGACGCGGCGGCAAAGCTCCTCGACGGCCTTCCGCACCTCTGCCGGAAAGAACTCGGCCAAGGAGCTCCCCACCAGCCCTGTCGTTTCTCCTCCCCAGAGCTCGGCCAACCTCCGGTTGTGCCTTCGGATCCTCCCTGCCTCATCCACCAGGCAGAGGCCGTCCGGAAGGGAATCCAGCAGGCGACGGCATTCTTCTGCCGCCTCCGGGAAACCTCGGACAAGGTCATGGTGGTTCATGGCGGAAAAGCCCCCCTCCGTCCAGCCCAATCCAGGAAGAGTAGCCGCGCCGGTCCCCGTTCGGCAAATCATGAGGGGGTCACCCCTCCCATCCACCCATGGCCCAGCCGTGCCGGATCCACCCTTGCCGGCCAGGAAATCGCCGCTGGAGTCCTGGGCAAGCTCCTTCCTCGTTGACGTCCCGCCCTACTGCTTCCAGAATCCTCCTCGGTCGCCGATTCCGCTTCCCCCTTGCTCCCCT
Organism: Gemmatimonadota bacterium; assembly: GCA_030550695.1. Lineage (GTDB taxonomy): Bacteria > Gemmatimonadota > Gemmatimonadetes > Longimicrobiales > Gaopeijiaceae > JAUQOX01. Next base: position 5,410 of record JAUQOX010000126.1, read on the forward strand.
TGGCCGCTGAAGGAGGGTTCTCCGTGTCTACGCCCCTGACTCCAGAAAGGCCCGCTCCCGAGGGTGGCCCTAAGCCCGGCCGGCGTGGCCGCGTCCGCCTCAGGATCGCCGCCGCTGCGGTGGCGGCGGTCTCGGCCGTTACACCTGCCCCCTTCCGCCCTCCCCTTGCCGCCCAGGCGCCGTCGGGCGTCCACGCCACCGCCCTGAGGGCAGTGGAAGCGGTGGACGCCGATGTCCGCCGCCTCGCCTTGCGGCTCTGGGAACTCGCCGAGGTGGCCCTCCTCGAAGACGCCTCTTCCCGGGTCCTGGCCGACTACCTCGAGGCCGAAGGGTTTCGAGTCGAGCGGGGTGTGGCCGACCTCCCCACCGCCTTCGTGGCCAGCTTCGGCAGCGGGCGGCCGGTGATCGGCCTCCTGGCGGAGTTCGATGCCCTGCCGGGTGTGGGGAACGCCGCGGTTCCCCGCAGAGAGCCCAGGGCGGACGGCCATCCCCACGGCCATGGATGCGGCCACAACCTTTTCGGGGCCGCTTCGGTGGCGGCGGCGGTGTCCCTCAAGCGGACCATGGAGGCCCACCGTCTGGGCGGCACCGTCCGGGTGTTCGGCACCCCCGCCGAGGAAACCGTGGTGGGGAAGGTCTACATGGCCAAGGCGGGGGTATTCGACGGTCTGGACGCCGTCCTCGATTGGCATCCAGGCCTGGAGACCCGGGTCACGAACCAGTCGGGCCAGGCCATGAACAATTTCGAGGTGGAATTCTTCGGCCAGGCGGCCCATGCGGCCGCGGATCCCTGGAACGGGCGCTCGGCCCTGGACGCCGTGGAGATGATGAACTTCGGCGCCAATCTCCTCCGGGAACACCTCCGGCCCACCGCACGGATCCATTACGTCATCCCCCACGGAGGAGAGGCGCCCAACGTGGTCCCGGAATACGCCAAAGTCTGGTATTACGTTCGGGACACGGCCCGCGCCCCGGTGGAGGCCGCGTATGGGCGGCTCTTGAAGATCGCCGAGGCGGCCGCTCTGGCCACGGAAACCCGTCACCAGGTCACCCTCGTCACCGGCGTCCATCAGATGCTCCTGAACCGGCCTCTTCAAGAGGCCATGCAGGCGAACCTGGAGCGGGTGGGTCCCCCTCCCTTCACCGAGGAGGACCAGGCCCTGGCCCGGGAGCTCCAGCGTTTCCTGAAGATCGAGGAGAAAGGGCTCGATACCCAGATCAGGCCTCTGAGACCGGAGCCCGAACCCCCCGGCGGGGGATCCACCGACGTGGCCGAGGTCAGTTGGATCGCCCCGGTGGTGAGCCTGAGCATGACGACCGCTCCCGCCGGCATCCCCTGGCACAGCTGGGCGGCTACCGCCTTCCACGGAACCGACGCGGCGGTGCGGGGGGCCCAGACCGCCGCCCGGGTCTTGACCCTCACCGGCGTGGACCTTCTTACCGATGCGGACCTCTTGGCCCGCGCCCGGGCCTTTTGGCTCGAGAAGACCGGCGGAAAACCCTACCGCTCCCCCATCCCCACCGACCAAAGCCCCCCCCTGCCCAAGAAGGGCGGTTGAGGAGGGCCGGGGAGATATCTTCGGGCGGGGAGCCCTTGCCCACCCTCCCCTACCCCTCGGAGGGATGGCCCCCCAGCGGCACACCCAGGGTTACCCCGAGGCGGAAGGTCAGGTAGTTCGCCTCGCTCCGATTGGGGTACAGCGTAATGCTCCCGTCGGGGTTGTCCTGGATGTCGCCTTCCGTGAGGTACTCCATGACGCCGTTCCGGTGGTAGCGTGCCCCGAGGTTCAATCCCACCGGGACCCGGCCCGCGGACAGACGGACCCGGACCCCCCCTCCCACGCCCCAACAGAAGGTGCCGTCTCCGAAGTTCTCGGTGGTGAACACCGCCCTGCCCTCCTGGGAATCCTTGAGGCTCGAGGAAGTGCTGAAGTAGGCGAATCCGAGCAAGGCATGGGTATACAGCCGGACTCTTCCCCTGGATAGGCCCAACTCGGGCCCCAGACCGCCTGAGACGATGTGGTTCGAGGTCTCCAGGTCCGCCTGCACCCGGCACGTCCCGCCGACGCATACCCTCCTGGTCTCATAGCCGTAGACCAGGAACCCGAATTCTCCCCGAAGGCTCACGAACTCTCTCTCGTCCAGGGGAACCCACCCGGCTACCTCCAGGCCGAAGGCCTGGTCCACCCGCCGGGCAAACTCCCCGACGGGATCTGCCACCAGCAGGTCAAGACCGACCCCCAGGCGCGGACCCTCCCCGGACGAAGGTTCGGAGACGCCCTGAGAAACGGCCCGATCCGGGCAGACAAGCCATGCCCACGCCATGAAGAGCATACACGCAGTCAGCCGGCGGCCGAAGACCTCAGGCATCTTCAATATCTCCAGCTCACAAGATCCGCTCCGGCCGGCGCCCTCCGCCGGACGTCGTTCGCCCACTTGGTCACGAACATCTGGATGTAGCGGAGTCGTGAGATGGCATTGGGGAGGCTGTGGTCACCGTTCCAACAATGCTCGAAGCGGTCTCCGTAGTCGATCTCCCCATCGTAGTAGGGATCGTTGGTCCCTTCCAGGAACTCCTCCATGAGGTAGACGGCGTTGTTCAGATAGTAGTTGTCCATGTCCCCCACGTAGATGTGTAGCTTACCCACAAGCTTAGGACCCAGTACGGACCAATCGCGCTCGAGGATG
>JAUQOX010000127.1 GCA_030550695.1 Gemmatimonadota bacterium
GATGATGTTCGAGGTGGCCGCCACGGTGACGTGTCCTCGGATCTGGCCGCTCACCGCCACCTTACCCTCCACGAAGATGACCCCCTTGAAGTTGGGATTGAGAGACCGCGCTAAGGGAAACAGATAAGCCGCGTCAGCTCGAAGAGCGGCAAGCCGGGGATCCACCGTTCCTGTCCAGGGGAGCCACTGGCCTTTGCCGTCGTTGGCCACGAACCCACCCCAAAGGCGGTCGTCGCCCCCCAGATAGCAAACCCGACTGCTTGAGTTCAAGGCTGTGGTGCCGCTGTGGCCGTGGAGGCTCGTGTTGTGGTTGCCGGCGGCCACGAAAGTGCTTCCGTGGTAATCACCGCAGTTCAGGGAGTTGGAGAACGTGGAGGGGGCCTTAGCCACCACCCAGGCCGCATCCGAGGATCGGTAGACCCGGAAGAAACCTTCGTCCTCATCGGTACGGTCCCCGTCGCCGTTCAGATCCACGGCCACGAACTCGATGCGCAGGGTAGCTTCTCCGTCACCCCCTACGGTGGAACCCGTAAAAGCCGTGCCACCAGCCGCTGCCAGGGCCTTGAGCTTCATGAGGTCGGCGGTCTCGGGCATGGGTATGGCAGGGGCGTGTTCGGTGAATCCCTTGTCGAAGGTGCCGTACTGCTTGCCGGAGATATCCTTCGCCGTCGTGACCTCGCCGTGGAAATTGGCTCGGCTGGAATGGATCTTGATCTGATCGTTGGTGTGGAGGGGCCCCCAAATATGGTCGTTGCTGGCAAAATAGATGTTGCCCCCCTCGTAATCGGTGAAGTAGGCGAACTTGGCAAAGCTTTCCTGGTAGATTTCCAGCCTACGGATGGCCACTCCGCCTCCCTGATCCCGAACCACCGCCACCACACTGCCGAACACCCCATATTGCCCGCTCGTGATTCCCACCGGACCGGCATACAGCCACCGCTGGACGCCAGGGATGGTACCCCCCCTTCCATCCGTCACGGGCGCTCCACTTTCCAGGACCGTAAACCCTGTATCCGGGAACAAGGAGCGCCTTCCGTTGAGGGTCGCGAGACCCTCCTCCACCCCCGCCTCGGCCAGCCCCACCAGGCGGCTTTGACGGTTCCAGAACCGGTCCACCAAAAGATGGTTCGCCCCCACCGCCACAGCGCCGGTGATGAGGGCCCCTGCCACCATCACCAGGAGAAGCGTCGTGATCAGGGCGATCCCCCTCGTCTCACTCCCCGAGTTCTTCCCGTCCTGTCCCATGGCAAATCCTGACGGGTCCCTGAGACCTCATTTCAATGGGGTATGACCACCGTTACTGCCGCGCTCAGGCTGGAGAGCGTGGGCGTGCAGTCCTGCACGGCCAAAGCGTACTGATAGCTCGCGCCTCTCTCGACATTGGTATCCACATACAGGTAAGACGTCTGCCCCGCCGGAATGCTCAAATAGGGGTCTTCCCAGCCGGACTGACCTGTCTCTCGCCGAAAGAGGACGTAGCGGACCACATCGTTCTCGCCGCCGCCTTCGTCGGCGGAGCGACCCCAGGTGAGGGACACCGCGGGAAGACCCTCCACGGTGGTGAGGGACGCCGAGAGGCTCGTCCCCAGGATGGGAGGGCTTCCGCAGATGCCCAGGGTGCCGAACCCCACATTGGGGAGAAGGATCAGGCGGTTGAGGGAGGCCTTCCGCTCCCGATCCCCGGTCCGGCCGTTGGTGGCCATGAGGGATACCCGCACTGCCTTGACGCTGTCGATTCGGGATGCCCTCCCGGTATCGGCCGGGCTGCCATGGACAGCGACCGAGTGGAAGAGCGGTAGGGAGTCGTTGGGAATGCTGTCCAGACCACCGGACCGGATTCGGAAGTACCGGAAGAAAGGGGTGCCGGGTATTCTGAGAAGGTTCCGCGCCACCAGTTGCGGCGGGCGGTCGTTGACCTGCCGCAGAAGCATGAAGTCGTCCTGCCGGGGAGTCAGGGTGTCGGGCAGGAAAAAGAAGGTGATGGTCTCAGCCGGGCTGCGGACTCCGCCGGCCATGAAGTAGTTCGTATCCGGATACTGGAAAGGGGTCGAAGGAATGGTGAAGCGGCGCGATCTCGGCACGCTGGCGACGGCACCTATCTCGACATCCGGGTCATAGAACACGGCAAAAAGATCGTTGCGGGTGCGGGTGGCGTAGTCGGCGTTGAAGGCTACCACATCTGCGCCGGCGAGAACGAGCTCCGGTTGGCCGGGGGCCAGATGGATCCCCGCCGTCTGGAGATGCTCTTCCAGGGTGGACATGGCGTATCGGATCGTCTGGGCCACGGACATCCAGACGGTACCCCCGGGCCTGTACCTCAAGGAAAGACAGGGCCACGGCCATCACCACCGTGAAGATGACCAGGGCCACCATAAGCTCCACCATGGTAAAACCAAGGTCGTTGCGCGACGCCTGCTTCATGGTGCAAAGACTCCGATGGCCACCGTCCGACTCACGGGGACCCGCAGTCCTGACCCCTCCACGGTCACCGTGACCCGGGCGAAATCCACGAACCTCCCTTCCCGGTCCCCCGCCTGGCGGATCCTCTGTATCGAGGTACTACGATGCAGCCCCGGCGCACCTGGGACGGGGGCCCGCGATTCGGAAAAGAGGGAATCCAGCTCAGCATAGCGGGGATGGAGGCGAATCCTGGCCAACCGGTCCTCGCAGGCCTGGAGAGCCAGGGTCTGTCGCTCCACGTCCACCGTCACCTGGGTCAAGCGGGAGGTACCGGCGGCCAAAGCCAAGACCCCCACCGCCAGCAGAACCACCGCCACGATCATTTCCACCATCGAAAACCCGGAGGGCGGCGGCTGCACTTCCGCCGTCGCAATCCCGTGAGCAGAGCATGCTGTACTTCTGCACATCACAGCCCTCCCGTCAGCAGGTCTCCGTCCACGATCCGCTCTGACGGCTCCAGCACGTCACCTTGGCCGTGCTCCGCACCACTTCCACCGCCCGGTCGTAGGCTGGCCGGGCACCCCGCCCCCGGCCCCGCAAATACAGGAAACCCGCCTCACTGGCACTTCCGTTGCGATGGAAGGTGATGGCCGGATACATCCCTTGGCGTTGCTGGAAGGTCACGGGAGGAGCGCCCCCTCCAGGCGGAGGGTCCCCGGCCAGGCCGAACCTTACCCCCTCCGGGAGCTCCACCCACTTCCACGGCTCCCCCATCTGGATGGCCCGGTCGTTGTTGACATCCGAGTGGACACGGATGCGGTTGCCCGACGAGTCGAGGGCCACCACCACGTTGTGTCCGCGGAGTACGGCCGTCCTTTGGGCAGCCATAAGTTCCGTCGCAATGCTGGTCACCGCCGCGTTCAACCGGAAGCGGTCTACATCCACGAGGGGAGCCGCCACCGCCGCCAAGAGGCCCAGGAGGGTCAGTGCATAGAGAAGTTCCACCAGGCTGAAGGCATGGGGAGCCGGGTCTCCTGTTCGGCGAAGCCCAAGGGGCTCCACAGATTCCTCCTTCGTCACCGACCTCCGCATGTTGCCCATCCCTCCCAGTCCGACGCGTGAAGCCATCCTCCCATCCCCTATCGCGAACAAGGTGCGAAGGCCTCCCCCGCAAAGGCCCCCTGTTCAACGCTGCCACGGGGGATCCTGGGAATCAATCAGGATGACGATCGGGGAAGAATAGGAAAAAACCTCAGTGCCATAGGGGATTTGCCGATACCCACTTCGGTGGCGTCCCTCCGATATTCTTCACTAGTTTTTCTTGTTGAAGCTTCGGATCGGAGGAGCCATGGCCACTGACGGGCTGGAGGGTTGGAAACGGGCGGCAGAAGACCCGCTGGTCCTGGCCACGTTGGCGATCAACGGCGTGGTGGCCCTCTTCTATCTTGTTCCCATTCTTGACAGGCCGAATCTGGAACAACTCGTGGAGTTCTGGGCCCTGGTGCCGATCTCCCTTCTGGCGGCACTGGCCCCTTGGATCGGTCTGCCCCGTCCGGCGGCCCGCGCCGAAACGGTTTTCTGGGGACTCTGGTCAGCCAGTATGGGAGTCCACCTCGTGGTGCGGGTGGTGTACCTCGTGAACCCCGAAGTGGATTATCTCGTCTCCGGGGCGCTGGCCATCGACGTGCTGTACGTCCTTTTCTATCTGCCCCTCCTGTTCTCCCTCCTCTTCCGTCCCGATCGCCTCCAAACAGAGGACGTCCCCAGGCTGGTCCGCGTTCTGGAGACCCTGGGCATCACCGCGTTCGCCGTGGGAGCCCTGGCGTATTTTTCCATCACCCCTCGGCTCCTCAACCGCCCGGAATTCGAGACCTGGGTCCCGTCGTTTCTCCTCTATTGGATTTTCGATGCTTTCCTGTTCTTCGGGCTCCTCCACCTGCGGGCTTCCGCCGGCAGCGAATCGTGGAAGATCCTCTACACCTGGCTCCTTTTGGCCCCCGCTTGCTGGGTGGTCACGGACATGGTGGAACTGACCTTCTGGCTCGCCTGGGACCACGACACCTGGCCCACCGGACCTCAAGATATTTTCTGGTATTTTCCCTGGCTGGCCATCACCCTGGCCGGCCGAATGAGGGTCTCCCCCTTCCCTCGCTGGTTCGGAGCACCCCGCACGCCACCGGAAGCCGGTGAGCTGACCCGTTCGCTGGGACCTCCGGGTTGGCTGTTGGCCGCTGCCCTCGTTTTGCCCACCGTGCATCTGGGGGTGGAGGTCCTCGGTCTCCTGGACCCCCTCACCGAGCGGGCACGGGAAGCCGTCGCCTTGGCTACGCTGTTCGCTCTGGTCGCCCTCTCCTCTTCCCACCACCGGTTGACCCAGCAACGAGCGAGGGATCTCCTCGTCCGGTCCCGGGCCCTGGAAAGGGAGCGGGAAGTCCTGGCCGGGGCGGTGGAACAAGCCGTGGATCCCCTGTTTCTGACGGACCGTTCCGGCGGGGTGATCTACGCCAACCGCGCCGCTCGGGGCCCTGAACCCGCTGACGATCCTGTGGGACGACAGCTCAGGGAGGTCATGGACGGAAGGGTGCCCCCGCCCGTCCTGCGATCCCTGGAGAGGGCTATGGCCCAGGAAGAGCCGTGGGAGGGGGGTACGCTTCCGCTGTCCGGGGGAGACGAGCCCGGAGGCGTCCTCCTTTCCCTCTCGCCCTTGCGGGACCGACACGGGAGGTTGACCCATTGGATGCTGGTCTGCCGCGGGCTCGGGTCCCTTCGGACCTTGGCCCGGGATCTCATTGCGGCTCGGCGGGTCCGGGAACTCCAGCAGAAGGCCACCGAGACCAGCCGCGAACTCCATCGACGCTTGGCCGAGGTCCACAGCCTCGGCGAGGTCTTGAGGCGGGCCTTGAGCCCGGCCTCGCCCCATTGGGACGATCTCGAGCACCTGTTGAGCGCTTCCAAAAGAATGGCCGACCTCACCCAGGGAATCCTTTCGTTGGCCGGAGGCGACGAAGAGCAACCGGCTCCCCTTCGGTTCGACCGTCTGGTCCGGGAATGCCTGGCCCAGCTCGCCGTCACCCTTCCGGAGAATATCACCCTCATGGAGCGTCTGGGCGGCCGTGAAGCCCTGGTGCTGGGGGTCTCCGAGAAGCTGAAGGCCGCGGTGCAGAACATTTTGGCCAACGCCGTCGAGGCCATGGCCGAAGGAGGCGGGACCTTGGAGGTCAAGCTGGAGGAGGCGGAACTGGACGATACCCTTTCTCGCCGGCTGGGCCTCTCCGGGGGGGGGAGCTACGTCAAGCTGACGGTGACCGATACCGGAAAGGGGATGGACAGCGCCACCCTGGAACGGATTTTCGACCCGTTCTTCAGCACCCGGCGGGCCCTGGGGGGGATCGGATTGGGTTTGTTCCTGAGCCGGACGTCGGTTCAGGAGCACGGAGGGAACATTCGGGCCTCCAGTCGCCCGGGGAAAGGGACGTCGGTGGAAATCTACCTCCCTGTTTGGAAAGGTCAGGGATGAGGGGCGATCGGGCGAAGGGGGACGGGTCTTCCGGCCCACCCCCTGGAGCGTCTTCCGGAGCGGGTGAGAGACGCTCCGGGTGGAAGAGCCAGCGCAACCGGCAAGGGCGATTTCGCCCGTCGCTGACCCGTATTCTTTTGGCCACCGTCCTGGCCACCGCGGTGGTGGTCGTGGAAACGACCCGGGCCGTGGCTAGGGGAAAAGAAGTCCGGGCCCGGGCGGCCAAGGTGCTTTTGGAGGAAGCCCGGGGCCGGGCTCGGGAGCTGGGGCACCTCCTGTCCTTGACACCCCTCCCCCCCGAGGAGGCAGCTCGGTGGGTAGAGGAAGGAGGAGCCACCGGCACATCTCCCTTCCGATCCCTTTCCGGGGTGCGGCCTTCCGTGCTTCTCCTGGACACCACGGGGGTCCTCCTGGTCTACCCGGAAAAGAGCTGGATCGGGCGTCCCGTCCTGTCGGGCAAGGACAGCCTTTACGACCCGGCCCTCTGGAAGATTCTTCCCGAGGCCTTGTCCGAAAGCTCCAACGCCTGGTGCCTGGTGAGCGACGTCCTCTCCCAAGGATCCTGGGTGCGGGCCCGGTCTTCCCTGTTGGCCTCGGTACCGGTCCCCTTGCCGGACGGCGGACGGTGGCAGCTCTGGCTCTATGCCACTCCCCCCGAAGGTGCCATCCCGGGCGTGCCTTCCCCCTATCGGACCGCTGTACTCGCATTCGTTTCGGTGGCCGTGGTGCTGGGCCTGGTGCACCTCTTGCCGGAGTATCGGAAGGCGCGCATTCGGGCCGACGAAGCCGAAACCGAGGCAGCCCGATGGCAAGTGCTTTTCCGGGAGTCCCCGGAAGCCCTCGTGTTGGTGGACGGTCAGGATCGGATCGTGGAGGCAAACAGGGCGTTTCTGGACCTGGTCGGGCGCTCCTGGAGCGAGGTGGCCGGCGTCCGCCTGGGGGAGTTCTTCGCCGAGGGTAAGGGCTTGCGTCGGGACAGGGAGGGGGAGGGGGCGACCACGTCGCCCATAGAAGGGCGATTGCTCGCCCGGCACGGTCCTCTGGTGGAAGTGGAAATGCACTGCAGGCCTGTGTCTCAGGGGGTGCCTCCCCACCGCCTCTGCAGCCTCCGGGACATGACCTGGCGGCGGCAGGAAGAACGACGGATGCTCAAGATGGGTGAGAAGGAGCGCATGGTGCTGGGGAAGGCGCTCCATGACGGCCTGGGGCAACAATTGGCCGGTCTCGCCATCCTGGCCCGTACCTTCGCCCAAGAGCTCACGGCCAAAGGGACGGCGGAGGCTAGCGAGGCCCATCGGATCGCCGACCTGCTGCGGGAGGCGGTGGGAGAGGTGAGGCTCCTGTCCCGCGGGCTGGAGCTGGCGGAATACGAGCCGGGGGAGCTCCCCCAAGCCCTGGAGGAACTGGGCCAGGTCATGGGCCAGCTGTTGGGAGCCCAGGTGTCCATCCGGGTAGACCTGCCGAGCGGCTCCCCCGGGCCGAGCCTGGACCGCTTCCAGACCACGCAGGTGTACCGCCTTTGCCATGACCTCCTGAGCGACGCCGTGAGGAACCGTCTGGCCGGTAGGATAGAACTTTCGTTGGAAGCCCCGGGGGAGGAAGCCAGGATCCACCTCGTCCACGACGGTTCCCGGCCCCTTCCCGAGCGAGCTCGGGTGTCGAGTCTTGTCATGCAACGCGTAGCCTATCGGGTTCGGGTCCTGGAAGGTCGCTTGGAGGAGAGCAGTGGCGAGCGAGGGCGGAGCGAGATCGCCGTGTGTTTCCCGCTGCGAAGTCTGGAACCATGAAAGGGGCGGGTACCGTGGAAAGACAGACGCAAGAAATCCCCGGGGGGGTCATGAGGATCCTGGTGGTGGACGATCACCCCATCGTCCGGGAAGGGCTCAAGCGGGTCCTGGAAGCCGAAAAGGACCTGCGGGTGACGGCAGAGGCCAGCAACGCCGAGCACGCCCTCAGGCTCCTTTCCTCATCCCAGTTCGACTTGGCCCTGGTGGACCTGGCCTTACCGGGGGTGGACGGATTCACCCTGATCCAACGCATGAAACAGCTCTGCCCCCATCTTCCCATCGTGGTGGTGTCCATCCTGGAGCAGGCGCATCATGCCGAGCGAGCGCTCAAGGCCGGGGCGTCGGGATTTGTGACCAAAGCCGATGCCGCCGATGAGGT
>JAUQOX010000008.1:0-24785 GCA_030550695.1 Gemmatimonadota bacterium
GCGGCGCCGCCGGCAGCGGTTCCGGCGGCGCTTCCCCGGGGGCCGGCGGTCAGGCGAGCCGCCCTTCGGAGGTGGTGGTGGAACTGCAGGGAATCCAGCGGCGGATCGTTCCTGCGCCTAACCTACCGGCCCGCAACTATCAGCGTCTGGTGGAAGGACCGGAGGGGAGGATCTTCGTCCTGGAGACGCCTCCCCGGGGTCAGGGGCTGACCCTCCATCGCTACAGCCTCGAGGACCGCGAAGCCGTGGAGTTCCTCACCGGCGTGGTTTCGGCCTCGGCCTCCCACGATCGGAAGAAGCTTTTGGTGCGGGTGGGGAGCAACTGGAGCGTCGTGGACGCCGGCGGCGCGCCCCCCCGGGACGGCGGCAAGCGGCTGAACACGGGCGACTTACGGATGCTGGTGGACCCCCGGGCCGAATACACCCAGATGCTCCGGGAGGGTTGGCGGTTCATGCGGGACTTCCTCTACGTGGACAACGTCCACGGGGCGCCGTGGGATGAGGTGTGGCGTTGGTATTCCGCCTGGCTCCCCGACATCAACCACCGGTCGGATTTCAACTACCTGCTGGACATGCTTTCCGGGGAGGTGGCCGTGGGGCACTCTTACGTGTCGGGGGGCGATTACCCCAGCCTGGGGAGCCCCCGGACCGGCCTGTTGGGGGTGGACCTGGAGGAGGTGGAGGGGTTCTATCGGATCCGGCGGATCTACACCGGCGAGAGCTGGAACCCCGACCTGGTGGGGCCCCTGGCCCACCCCGGCATGGGGGTGAAGGAAGGGGATTTCCTGGTGGGGATCGAGGGCCGGGACCTCCGGGCCCCCACGAACCCCTACATGTTGTTGGAGGGCACCGCGGGGCGCACCATCCGGGTCCGGATCAACGACCGCCCGGCCTTCGAGGGAGCCCGGGAGATCTTCGTCCAGCCGGTGGCCAGCGAAAGCCAGCTCCGGACCTGGGCGTGGGTCATGGACAACCAGAGGAAGGTGGACGAACTGAGCAACGGGAAGCTGGCTTACGTTTGGCTCCCCAACACGGGCCAAGGGGGCTACCAGTACTTCAACCGTCTCTATTTCGCCCAGCAGGACCGCCAAGGGGCCGTCATTGACGAGCGGGACAACGGGGGAGGCTCGGCGGCCGACTACATCGTGGAGGTCCTGAACCGGCGGCTCACGGGCTACTTCAACTCCCGGGCCGCCGACCGTCGGCCGTTTACCCAGCCCATGGCGGGTCTGTGGGGCCCCAAGGTCATGATCATCAACGAACGAGCCGGCTCCGGGGGGGATCTTCTGCCCTACCTGTTCCGTTTCCACGGCATCGGGCCCTTGGTGGGCACCCGCACGTGGGGCGGTTTGGTGGGCACCTGGGACACACCTCCCTTGGTGGACGGAGGAAGGTTCGTCGCCCCTCGGGGTGGGTTCTTCGACGTGGAGGGTCGTTGGGCCGTGGAGGGGGAGGGAGTGGCTCCGGACATCGAGGTGCGGAACGACCCCAAGGAGGTAGCCGCCGGGCGGGACCCCCAGCTGGAAGCTGCCGTGGCCGAGGCCCTGCGGTTGCTGGAGACCCGGCGGGTGGAGCTCAAGCCCGAGCCCCCGGCCCCGGTGCGCTGGCGGCGGCCCGGGGGGGGAGGGGGGCGGTAGGCCGTGGGGGCTCTAGCTTCGCCCCGGGTCCTGGTTGCGGCGGAACTCCGAGATCTTCTCCCCCCCGATCCCCTTCCCGGCTACGAGGTGTGCTGGATCGCCGCGGAAGAGCCCACCCCGCAAGGGGACTTCGTCGGGTTCGTTACCCTTTTGCGGCGGAAGATCGGTGAGGCGGAGCTGGACGGGTTGCCGGAACTCAAGGTCCTGGCCCAGTGCGCCGTGGGTTACGACAACCTGGACATCGGGGCGGCCATCCGCCGGGGGGTCGTGGTGACCCACACCCCGGGGGTGTTGACGGAGGCCACCGCCGACCTGACGTGGGCCCTGATCCTGGCCGTGGCCCGAAGGCTCAAGGAGGGACAGGAGATGATCGCCTCGGGGCGTTGGACGGCTTGGGCCCCCACCCAGCTCCTGGGCATGGAACTCCAGGGGGCCACCCTGGGGATCGTGGGGGCGGGACGGATCGGGCAAGCCGTGGGGAGGAGGGGAGTGGCTTTCGGCATGCGCCTCCTCTACGCCGACCCGGAGGCCAAAGGGGAGTTCGAAAACCGGACCGGAGCGGTACGGAAAGACCTGGACGAGCTTTTGGCCGAAAGCGACGTGGTCACCCTCCACGTGCCATCCCTGCCCGGGACCCAGGGGCTCTTGGACGCCGCCAGGCTGGAGCGGATGAAGCCTGGGGCCCTCCTCATCAATACGGCCCGGGGAGATGTGGTGGACGAGAAGGCCCTCATCGCGGCGCTCCAGGAGGGGAGGTTGGGGGGGGTGGGGCTGGACGTGTACCGGGACGAGCCCCAGGTGCCCCCCGAGCTGGTGGCCCATCCCCGGGCCGTCTGCCTGCCCCACATCGGGAGCGCCACCCACGCCACCCGAAGGAGAATGGCCGAACTGGCCCTGGCCAACGCCCGGGCGGTCCTGGAGGGGCGGGCGCCGCCGACGCCGGTGGAGGGAACCTGGCCTCCCCGGCTGCGTCCCGGGGCTTTGCCGGGCGGTGGGGGCGGGGAGAAGGGTCGGGCTCGGGGGGATGAGGACCGCTGAGGGGGAGGGGCTAGGGACGGGGCTGCCTCTGGTGGGGTGTTGCCCAAGGAAACCGGGGGAGGGGAGCGGGGTCAGGGTGGAGGAAGAGGTGCTGGAAGGCCTGCCAGGCGCTTTCCCCCACGGTGCCGAGGACGCCCACGGGGAGGCCCTCCGCCGACGACGCCAAGGGGAACCCCCCGGGAAGGTCAGCCAAGAAGGCACGGATCTTCTCCAGGCGTTGCTGCACCCATTCCAGGGCTTCGTTCCCTGCCAGCCAGGTGGGGATTTCCCAGAGGAGGTTTTCCGGCTCGATGCGGTAGATCCAGCAGTCACCGGGGTCCTGGGGCCCGGCCCATCCCCTTTCCTGGCAAGCGTGGGGATTCACCTCCCGGATGTACCCGCTCACGGGCGAGAAAACCTCCAGCTCCCTGCCTCGGCTCTGGATCCGGAGCACCGGCTTCCCCCGGGCGACATGCCAACCTTCCGGGGTCACTCCGAAACGGTAGGGGGAGCCGACGAGGCTGATCACCAGAGGATGGATGCCCAGGAGCAAGCCGCCGTCGGGGAGGAGCCGGACCCAGGTGAAGGTATGGGGCTGGAGATAAGCGTCCTCAGGCAACCGGCGAGCCGCTTCCGAGGGGGGAAGGGGATCGGGGAGGTGGGGCTCCACAGCCTGCCGGCGCACCCTGGGCCGCTCCACGAGGAGGTAGTGGAGGAGGAGGCCGGCGGCAGCACACCCCAGGAAGAGGGCGGTCAACATTTCCCTCTCCTCTACACCCGGGTTCCGAGGGGCGGGAAGGGAGTCTTCCATCCCCCTTTGAACTTCAACCTGGGCAAGTTCTGTGCCCCCACAAAGGGCTGGAGGCCCTCCGCCCCCCGAACCCCTCAGTCCCCTGCCGAAGTCCGGGGGTACCCCACTGGGACCAGGGCCAAGACCTCTTCGGGGGAAGGGATTCCCACGACCTCCCCCACCTGGGCATCGTGGAACGCCCCTACGAAGACCCCGCCGAGGCCCAGGGCGACGGCCTGCAACAGGAGATTCTCCACCGCGGCGCCGACCTCCATGTGCACGTAACGGGGAGCCCGCTCCCCATAACGAGCCGCCGTGCGGCTCACCACGGCGGACACCACGAAGACCGCGGGGGCGGAAGACAGGGAGGCCTGGTTCAAAGCTGCCCGGGCCAGATCTCCCCTCCGGTCGCCCCCGGCCACAGGGTGCAGGAGGTGGCGAGCCGGCTCGTACCGATACACCCCCGCGGCCAGGCCCTCCACCTTCCCCGCCACCACGTAGAGCTCCAACGGATACAAGGCGCCCGCGGACGGAGCGGTCCGGAGGGCCGGACGGCTCCCCGAGGCCGGCTGGGTAACCCCCTGGGCGGCCCAAAGGAGCTGGGCCAGATCCCGAAGGCCGAGGCTCCGGTCTTCGAAGCTTCGCACGGACCGCCTGAGGGCCAGGGCCTTCCCCACCGGCAGGCCCCCGGCGGTGTCGGGTGGGGGGAGGGGCTTGGCCTCCTGATGCGACGAAACATCCTGCCGTCCGAGGGACCTTTGGGACATCCTTCCCTCCTTGCCGAAGTCTTCGGCGGCCCAGCAGGCGCCGAGGGGGGGGCCTTGGGGTGGCGGGGCGGGGAGCCCGAGGGTGCCGGGGGGAGGGCCCCCGCCCGGCAGGAAGAGGGGAGCGAACAAGCAGACGAGAACGGGACAACGGGACATGGCAACCTGCCTTTCTGGCCCACGGCAACGGCCTAGACCACGTTCTCCTCCTTGAGGGGTTCTCCCAGCGCGATGCGGCCGAACCCCAGCCGCTCCACCTTCAAGGTCCGGTACTCCCCGAAGAGGATCCCTTCCGCCACGGCAAGGCCCACGGCGGGGGCCTGTTGGAGACCGTGGCCCGAAAAGCCGGCGGCCAGGAAGAAGTTCGGGAGCTGGGGGCAAGGCCCCAGAATGCCGTTTTGATCCAGCGTGTTGAATTCGTACAGGCCCGCCCACGACGACATGAGCTTGACGGCTTGAAAGGCCGGGACCCGGCGGGCCAGGGAGGGCCAGACCTTCTCGTAGAACAGGGACTCGTCCACCCCCAGGTCGAAGGTGTCGGGGTCGCGGTGGGGTGGGGGAGAAACGCCGCACAGGAACCCGTCGCCTTCCGGCCGGAAGTACACGCCCGAAGGGTCCACCACCAGGGGGCAACCGGGGAGGGGGTCCCGGCAACGGATCCGGTAGACCATGCGCTTCCTGGGGCGCACCGGCAGGTCACCGATGCCGGCCATGGCCGCCACCAGGGCGGCCCGAGGCCCGGCGGCGTTCACCACCGTGCCCGTGGCCATCCGACCTTGGCGGGCCAGGGTCACCCCCAGCACCCGGCCCTCTGCGGTGTGGACAGCCACCACCTCGTCGGTCAGGTAGACCACCCCCAAGGCCCTGGCCTTGCGCTTCAGGGCCTGGAGAAGGGAGTAGGGGTCCAGCCACCCTTCCCCCCGCAACCCCAGGGATCCCGCCGCCAAGTCCTGCGTTTCCAGCCAAGGGAAGCGGTCCTTCAACTGGGCGGGCGTGAGGAGGACCACCTCTGCCCCCAGGGCTTTCTGAAGGGCATGGTTCCTTTCCAAAACCGAAAGGCCTTTGGCGGTGGCCAGGAAAAGATACCCGGCCTCGGTGAACCCCAGGTCGGGCGCCTCGCCCTCCACGGTCAGGAGTTCCGGAGCGCGCCGGAGAAAACGGGCCGAAAAAGCGGAAAGGAGAATGTTTTCGGGGGTGGAGAACTGTTGGCGTATCCCTCCCACCGACAGGGTGGTGGAGGCCTGGGCATAGGTGGGATCCCGTTCCACCACCACCACCCTGAGCCCCCCCGGGACCCGAGCTTCCCCGTCCCCCCCGGACAGCAGCGCCCCGCCCTCGCCCACCCTGAGGCTCCCCGTGTCCAGAGCCGCCAGGAAATAGGCCACTGCGCTTCCCAGGATGCCCCCCCCGATGATGAGGACATCGCAAGGGGAGGGGAAAGACCCGGCGAACGGGATTCGGTCCATGCTCCTCCCCGGAGGGAACGGTCCGGCGACCCGGGGCTCCGAGGGCCGGCGGCCAAGAACAGGCCGCGCCCCTTGCCGTCCACCGGACAGGGGAAGGGTGCCGGCTCCGCAAGCCGACCGGGTCCCCCGTTGGATGGTAAGGGGCTCGCGGCCCCGGGGAAAGATGAGGGGCCCCGGGGCCAAGCTGTCCGAGCCGGCGGAAGGGGCCGCCCCCTGGCCGCTCGGGCCTTTGGCCTGCCGGGGGTTGGGACACGGCAACAGCCACGGCCGCCCCCTGGCCGCTCGGGGCTTTGGGGCGTACGATTGGTGCCGACGCGGTGGCAGGGGGGGGCGGTTCGCAAGGACGAGGAAGAAGGAGGGAGCGATGCGGCGTAGCGGCGGTCTGGCTCTGGCGGTGGTCCTGGTGCTGGGAGGGTGTGGGCGTGACCTGAGGTCTGGGGGGGCGGGGGAGGGGGAAGGGGCGGAAGGGGGGAGCCCACGGAGTGCCCTCCCGGCCCCTTCTACCGAGCCGGTTCAGGCCCCTGAGGAGTTCAAGGTCCTCTTCGAGACCAGTGCGGGCAACTTCACCATCTTGGTGGAGAGGCGGCTTGCCCCCCACGGCGCCGACCGGTTCTACGAACTGGTGAGTCAGGGGTTCTATGACGATCAGCGGTTCTTCCGGGTGGTCCCGGGCTTCGTGGTCCAGTGGGGGCTGTCGGGGAACCCGGAAGTGACGGCCCGGTGGGCCGAAGCCCGGATCCCCGACGATCCGGTGGTGGGGAGCAACGTGAGGGGGACCATCGCCTTCGCGGCCACCCGGGAACCGGGGAGCCGGACGACCCAGGTGTTCATCAACCTGGCCGACAACACCAGCCTGGACGGCATGGGCTTTGCGCCCTTCGGCAGGGTCATCGAGGGCATGGAAGCGGTGGAGGCCATCAACGCCGAGTATCGTGAGGCCCCCAACCAGGCCGAGATCCGACGGCGGGGGAACGAGTATCTGAATCGCGAGTTTCCCCGGCTGGACTACATCAAGAAGGCCTCGATCATCCCTTAGGGCAGCCGCTCTGGGCCAGCCGAGGGGTGGCTGGCCCGGCCCTGACATCGAGAAGGCCAGGAGGATCCGATAGGGCAGGGCCCTCGACGGGACAGGGATCGGCGGCGCGGAGACCCGGCAACTCGCGGAGAAAGGAGCCGACATGGGGATCAGCGGATCCACCCTGACCACCCTGATGGTTCATGTGGGGTGGCTTTCCATCCTGCTTTTGGCCGGGAAACTGATCCGGGCCCGGGTGAGGCTCCTCCAGCGGCTCTTCCTCCCTGCCTCCATCCTCGGGGGATTCCTGGGGTTGCTCCTGGGTCCTTACGTGTTGGGATCCACGGGGTTCCAGCTCATTCCCTCCGACATGCTCACCACCTGGGCTTCCTTGCCGGGCGTCCTGATCAACGTGGTCTTCGCCTGCTTGTTCCTGGGGGTGAGCATTCCCAAGCCGTCCACCATCTGGCGGGAGGGAGGCCCTCAGCTCTGCTACGGGTGGACCGTGGGGATGGGGCAGTACCTGGTGGGGGTGGGGCTCAGTGTGCTGGTCCTGGGACCCCTCTTCGGGGTGCCCGCCTTCTTCGGGTGCCTGCTGGAGATCGGGTTTTCCGGAGGGCACGGCACGGCCGCCGGCATGCGGGAGGCGTTCCAGCAGCTGGGCTTCGAGGCGGGGTCGGACCTGGGGCTCATGTCCGCCACCGTGGGGGTCTTCAGCGCCGTGGTCTTCGGGATGGTGATGATCAACGTGGCGGCCCGGAAAGGCTACACGCAGGTCATCACCTCCCCCGAGAAGATCCCGGAAGAGAGCGTCAAGGGGCTTGTTCCCGAGGAGAAGCGGAAGCCTTCCGGGTTCATCACCGTCTCCCCCGACGCCCTGGAGCCCCTGGCCTTCCACGCTGCCATGGTGGCCGTTTCCATCCTCATCGGCTGGTACCTGCTCCAGACCATCAAGGGCTGGAGTGCCGGAATGGAGCCGGATCTGTTTCGGAGTTTCCCCCTCTTTCCCCTGGCCATGTTGGGGGGACTGCTGGTCCAGGTGGTGGCGGCCAAGGTGGGGGTAGCCCGGTATTTCGACCGCAAGACCTTCGACCGCATCCTGGGAACGGCCTTGGACTACCTGGTGGTCTCGGCCATCGCCGCCATACGGCTGGATGTGTTCCTTGCTTACTTCTGGCCTTTTGTCCTGCTCATGGCGGCGGGGTTGGGGTGGGTGTTGTTTGCCACCTGGTACCTGGCCCCCCGCATGCTCCCCGACGCCTGGTTCGAGCGGGCCATTACCGAATATGGGATGCAAACGGGGGTCACGGCCTTGGGGCTCCTCCTCCTTCGGGTGGCCGATCCCCACTTCCAGACCCCGGCCGCCAAGGCCTTCGGCTTCAAGCAGATGATCTACGAGCCCTTCCTGGGGGGGGGATTCATCACTGCGGCGGCCCCCATCCTCATCGTCACCTATGGGGTAGGCCCGGTCCTGGCGGCCATCGCGGCTTCCATCGGGGTCATGCTGGGGATTGCCTGGGCCTCGGGATGGCTCCAGACGGGTTCCCGGGTTCGGCCCAGGAGCTGGTAGGCCAAGTCGGGGGCTTACCCGGGGGGCGCCACCACCCGCAGCTTCTGCGGCAGGATCACCGCCTCCACCACGTCGTCGGAGGCCTGGTAGAGGTCCCCGTCCATTTCGAAACGGGCACCCCCCGGCACGGTGACCCGGAAGCGCCGGGCCGCTCGAAGGGTCACCTGGGGACTGCCGGCATGGCGCCCCCGGGCCACCTTCTGGAACAGGGACAGACGTCCCACGGGACCTACGTTGCGGATATGGCAGGCGTGCAGGAGCCCGTCCCAGAGGCGTGCCTCGGGGGCCACGGCGAAGCCTCCTCCGAAATGGCGGCCGTTGGTGAGGGTCAGCATCAAGGTCCGGCCTTCGACGCGAAAGGCTTCGCCGTCCTCCAGAACCGACGGGAAACCGCGATACCGAAAAAGCTGCCCAAGGGCCGTGGCCTTGTAGAGCAGGGCTCCCCGGAGGAATCGGGCGCCTTTGGCCCGATCCACCACGGCCACGTCGAAGCCGAATCCCACCACGTTGAGGAAGTGACGGCCGCTCCGGGGAGAAGTTTCCCGCTCCTCATGCCGGCACCCGGTCACGATCTGACCCGCGTCCACCTGGACGACGGAACCTTCGGCCAGAGCCCGGACGGCCAGCTCCAGGTCATCTCCCGGCAGGCCTAGGTTCCTGCCGAAGTCGTTTCCCGTGCCGGCCGGAAGGACTCCCAGGGTGCCTTCCCGTGGCGCCGTGCGGAGGATCTGATCCGCCACCGTGCTCCAGGTCCCGTCTCCCCCCGCCACCGCCAGGAGGCGGAACCCTTGTCGCAGGGCCTCCTCGGCCAGGAGCCCTTCCTCTCCGGACGAGGAGGTGATGCGATACTCGAAGGACGGCAGATACTGCCGCAGGAGTTCCAGATAGCGGGGAATACGACGCGCCCCCCGGCCTCCGTCGGAGGCGGGGTTGAAGATCACAAAGACGCCTCCTGCCTCGATCAGATCCTCTCCACCTGGTCGAAGGTCTGAATCCCCGCCCTGTACCATTCCTCCCGGAAGGGAGTGGTAGCCACTTCGGAGAAATCCAGCCCTTGGGTCATGGGATGTTCGAACAGCACGAGACTCCCCTTCTCGTCTTCATGCTGGGAATGGAGGGCCTCCATGGTGATGTTGACCTTGAA
Source organism: Gemmatimonadota bacterium (assembly GCA_030550695.1). GTDB lineage: Bacteria > Gemmatimonadota > Gemmatimonadetes > Longimicrobiales > Gaopeijiaceae > JAUQOX01. Next base: position 9,404 of record JAUQOX010000008.1, read on the forward strand.
CCGCTCCTGTCCGTCCACCATGAAGCAGTGGTAGGGACGGACCGCCGGTTCGAATCCATGTTCGGTCACGGTCAGGCGCAACACCGGCTCCGATCCCTCGTCCACCGCCACCTCCATGCGCCCGTCTTCGTCCCTGAAGGTGAAGTCCAGGTCGGCCATGTGGTGGGGGAGGTGCCATCTTTCGATGGCATGGAGGCGGGACGCTTCGGTGCTGGTGCCCACCATGAAGGGAAAGAAACCGGCCATGGGCACGGCTTGGCCCGGCACCACCCGGGGGGGAGTCACCACCGACAGAACCACCTCGTCATACGCCCCCACTTCACTGTCGGTGAACTGGAAGGCCATGACGGCCAGTATGCTGCGGGTATGCTGAATTTCCAGGGGCTGGAGATGGGGTGGTAGGAGGCGGAGGGCGTCGGCGGTGCTCATCTCGAACATCGCCCCCACACAGGTCTTGAAGCGGTAGACGGTCTGTGCCATGGGTCAGCAGAGGTTTCCTCGACAAGTGGTTTCCCCTCTCGCAAAAAAAGGGGCCGTCGGCTCCAACAGAGGGGGGGCAGGCAAGCCCCCCCGGCATCCTCACGGAATGATCCGGTGCCGCCGGAGGACCCGGATGAGGATCTCGGCGCCCTCGTCCAGATCTTGACGGGTGTGGGCCGCGGAAATGGACATACGGAAACGGGACTTGTGCTTGCCCACCGCCGGGTATTTCACCGGGTTGATGAAGACCCCTTCATGGAGAAGCTCCTCGCCGATGGCCATGATGGCCTGGTCGTTGCGGATCATGATGGGGATCACCTGGGACTCGCTGTGTCCCATGTCCACTTTGGCTTCACCGAGGAGCCCCTTCATGTAGGCCACGTTTTCCCACAGCCGTTTCCTCAGCTCGGGCTCGGCCACGGCAAGCTCCAGAGCCTTGAGCAATCCCGCCGTCACCGTGGGAGCCAGAGCACAGGAAAAGAACCGCGAGCGGGCAAAACCCCGGAGGTAGTTCACCAGGGCCCGGGAGCCGGCTACAAATCCTCCCTGTCCCCCCAGGCTCTTGGAGAAGGTTCCGAGGTGGATGTCGATCTCGTCCTCCACCCCGAAATGCTCGGCTACACCCCGACCGTTGGGACCGAAAACGAAGGTGGAGTGGGCCTCGTCCAGGAGGATCCGGGCCTTGTGAGCCTTGCACACCTCCACGATCTCGGGGAGAGGGGCCAGGTCTCCGTCCATGGAGTAGACCCCCTCCACGATGACCAGCTTCCTGCCTTGGAAGCCCCGGAGCTTGGCGTCCAGGTCGTCGGGCCGGTTGTGTTTGAAGAAGCGGCTCTGGGCTTTGGACAGGATCATGCCGTCCACGATGGAAGCATGGGCGAACTGATCGGCGACGATGAGGTCGCCGGAACGCATGAGCCCGGCGATGGTTCCCACGTTGGCGGAATAGCCCGTGGGAAAGATCACCGCCGCCTCCTTGGCCTTGAAGCGGGCCACCTCCCGGGCCAACTGGTCCAGCAGGGCCGTGTTTCCCGACAGGATGGGGGATCCCGAGGCACCGGCGCCGTACCGGTCCACGGCCTCCTTGATGGCTTCTTTCACTTCCGGACGGTAGGAGAGCCCCAAGTAGTTGTAAGAGGCGAAATTGATGAGCCCCCTCCGGATGACCCCGGCCTTGGTGTCTTCCACGTCCACGCGGGTGGCGGGGGCCGAATGGATGGGCATCTCGTACTGATAGTAGCCCGCCGGCTCCGCCTGTTCCCACCACTCTTCAAAGGGATCCAGGATGGCGAAAGGGTCGTCGCCGGATGCGAAATAGAAATGGGAATAGTCGCGGTCGAGGGCCGGGGGCGCGGAGGCGGCCACCCCTCCCTTCCCCTCCTGGGAAGCGCTCATTCCGGCACCCCTCCTTTGGCGGTGTGCTGCACGGGTTTCTCCTCGGTTCCGGGGAATTGGACCGTGGAGGCGGGGTCCCCCTTCCGGACCCGCCCTTTTCGAGCCCGGCTTCATCAATACCGAAAACTTTCATTGGAGGCAACCATGGGCGGGCTTCCGGGGCCGTCCCTATTCGTTGCCGGGGGTGCTCCCGGAGCCGGCCAGGGGGAGGGCCTCGTCCCACGCCCCTTCCAGGGTGCACCCTGACCCCGAGCCCGGCGCCGGAGAGGCCGCGGGCAAGACGGGAAGGCGACCCCTCAGGCCCTTCCGCGGTCCGTTCTCCCCGGCTCCTGCACCCCCGCCAGGGGTGGACCCGTCCGATGGGATCGGCTCCTTCCCCGAAGCCTTGGGGAGAGGGTAGCGGTAGATCTCTCCCCGGTAGTTTCGGAGGACCACCTCCTCGTCGGTCACGGCCTGGACGTACTCGGGGAGGATGGGGATCTTGCCCCCGCCCCCGGGGGCGTCGATGACGAAGTGGGGCACGGCCAGACCGCTGGTCCATCCCCGGAGCGAGGCGATGATGTCCAGGCCCTTCTGGAGAGAAGTCCGAAAATGCTCGCCTCCTGCCACCACGTCGGCCTGGTAGATGTAGTACGGCCGGACCCGCGCCTTGAGAAGGCGGTGCATGAGCTCCTTCATCACGGCCGGGTCGTCGTTCACGCCCCGGAGGAGCACGGTCTGGCATCCCAGGGGGACCCCGGCATCGGCGAGCATCCCCAGCGCCCTCACCGAGGCAGGCGTGAGTTCGTCGGGGTGGTTGAAGTGGGTGTTGATGAACACGGGATGATGGCGCTTGATGATCTCGCAAAGCTCCGGTGTGATCCGCTCCGGAAGATGGCTGGGAATCCGGGTTCCGATGCGGAGGATCTCCACATGGGGGATGGCCCTGAGGGAGGACAGGAGGTATTCGATCCGCCGGTCCGAGAGCATGAGGGGGTCTCCCCCGGAGAGAATGACGTCCCGGATCTCCGGATGCTCGCGGATGTAGGCCAGCCCCGCCTCGTACTGGTTCAAGGGGATCTTCTCGGGATCGCCCACCTTCCGACGCCGGGTGCAGAACCGGCAGTAGGAGGCACACACCGGTGAGACGAGGAACAGCACGCGGTCGGGGTAGCGGTGGGTGATGTTGGGAGCGGGGGAGTCGCGGTCCTCGGCCAGGGAGTCCACCATCCCGTCCTCCACCAGGTTCTCGGCGGGGGTGGGAACATACTGGTTCCAGAAGGGATCGCCGGGCTTTCGGATCAGGCGCAGGGCCTGGGGCGTGATCCGTAGGTTGAAGGTGCGGACGGCCTGTTCCACCGCCGCCCGGTCCACGTTCTCCGCGCCGAAGCGCTCCACCAGCTCCTCTACGGTGGTGAGGCTTTCCTTGAGGATCTTCTGCCAGTTCTCCATTCAACCTCGACCCGGTTCGACCGTCAGTCTCTTGAGGTAGATCACCTTGTCGTCGCCTTCTCGGTAGTAGTCCGGCACCCGGCCTACCTCCTCATAGCCCCGCCGGCGGTAGAAGGCTCGAGTGCCCTCGTAGTCGGCCCGGCCGGAGGTTTCCACGACGATCCTTCGGGCGTGGTGCCGGCGAAGCATCCCCTCCACCTCCTCAAGGAGCAGGGTCCCCACGCCCCGTCCCTGCTCCTGGGGGGCCACAGCGATCCAATACAGGTCCCAGGTGCCGAGGGTAAGGGGAGAGGGACCCGTGACGGCGAAGCCGAGGACTTCGCCGGCGGGGGTGAAGGCGCCTACGGCGCTGTAATCCCGGCCGGGATGGGAGAAGTAGGCATCCAGGACTTCCAGGGCCACGGCCACTTCGTCATCCCGGAAGAAACCCGTGGCCCGGAGAAGGTCTTGGATGGCCTGGCGGTGCCGGGGCTCCAGGGGAGCCACGGACAGGCCCCCCCGACCGCCCTGGGCGGGGGAGGCCCGGCGGGCCCGGGGACCGGACCCCTCGGCGGCCGCCTCCAGGATCTTCTGGATCAGCTCCCGGTAATCCCACCCCCGGGCTCGGGCCATGCGGGCCAGGCCCGCCTGGGGCGCCAGGTCGGGGTTGGGGTTCACTTCCAGAAGAAAGAGTTGGTCGGGCTCCTCCAGGCGAAGATCCACCCGGCCGTACCCCCGCCCGCCCAGGGCTTGCCAGGCCTTCCAGGCCAGATCCTGCGCCTGCAAGGCCAACGACGGGGACAGGGGAGCAGGGCAGAGGGGACGGGTGCCCTGATCCTCCACGCTGCCGGGGGCCCATTTCGCCCGGTAGTCCACGATGGGATGCCAGCCCTGGGGCAAAGCGGAAAAATCCACCTCGGCCACGGGGAGGATCTCGGACCCCACGATCCCGACCTGCAATTCCCGGCCGCCCACAAAGGCCTGGACCAGCAGGGGGGCCCAGGGGGCCGACCGCTCGAGGGATCGCTCCAGCTCCAGAGGGCACCTGGCCACGGAAGCCTGGCTGATTCCCACCGACCCATCCTCGGCGGCAGGCTTCACCAGGGCCGGGTAGCGGTCCCAGCTCCGGCACCACTCCGAAGATGCGGACCCGACGTTCCAAAGGCGCCAAGGCGGCACAGGGAACCCCAGGCCGGCAAGCCGCTCGTTTGCCCGGTCCTTCCGACGGCAGAGTTCCAGGGTGCCGGAAGGACTCCCGGTGCTGGGGAAGCCGAGGTCCTCCAGGGCCCGGGCCGCCACCGCTTCCCCTTCGCTCCGGCCCTCCAGAGTCTCGCAGAGGTTGAAGACCAGATCGGGGCTCTCCTGTCGCAATTGCTCCTGCCATGTTCCGCAGGTGCCGCCGGCAGGGAGGAGGGCTACCCGATGCCCCAAGCTCCGGAGGGCCTTTTCCACCCCCTCTACGGCGTCCAGCACCCCTTTCTCGTCCGGGGGGGCCTCCGGCCGAAGGGCTGCCTTGTCGAAGAGAACGACGACCTTCACATCCCCTCCGGCTCGGAGCCCTCTGACCAGGGGGACGTCAGGAGGGAGGTCAGGCTTGAAGGTTTGGTCATTCCCCAGCGGTCCATGGCCGCCGCCAGCACGGCGAGGATCATTTGCGGATAAGCAAGCCCCGCGGCCCGGGCGGCCTTCGGGAAACAGGAGTTCTGCCGAGGATCGGGGAGAATACCCGGAAGAGGGTTCACCTCCAGCACGTGGGGGCGTCCCTGGGCGTCCAGGCGGAGATCCACACGGGCCCAGTCCCGGCACCCCAGGGCGTGGAAGGCCGCCCGAGCGGCCCTTCTCAGCTCTTCCGCCAGGGACTCCTCCACCACGGCCGGGCAACGGAAGATCGAGAGGGGGGCCTCCGGGGTGTCCCAGACCCACTTGGCTTCCCAGCCATAGATGGGAGGGGCCTCGGGGGGAAGCGTTTCGAAGAGGATCTCCACCAGGGGCAGGACCCGAGCCTCGGCACCATTGCCCAGAATGGCCGCGGTGAACTCCCTTCCGGGCAGGAACTCTTCCACCAGACTGGGCTGGCGGTATCTTGCCCGGATCCACGCCACCCGGGCCGCCACCTCCTCCCCCGTCCGGCACAGGGCTCCCGCATCGATACCCTTGCTGGACCCCTCATAGAGGGGTTTCACGAGGGCGGGGAGGGGAAGATCGCCCCGGGATGGGGCCCGGACTTCGTCTTCGGCCAGGCACCACCGGGGGGTCCGCACCCCCCGGCTCACCAGAACCTCTTTGGTTCTCTCCTTGTCCAGGGCCAGGGCCAGCGTCAAAGGATCGCTGCCGGTATAGGGGATGCCGAAGAACTCGCAGATGGCGGGGACGTGGGCCTCCCGGTTGGGACCGTAGAGGCCTTCGGCCATGTTGAAAAGGATGTCGGGTGATGTCCGCCGCAACCGCTCAGGGAAGGATTCGTCGGCTTCCAACAGGATGACCTCGCCCGCCAGGGAGAGAGCGTCGGCCACTGCGGAAATGGTAGCCGGATCGTCCCATTCCGCATAAAGGTCGTGGGAAGGCGGACTCGGAGGTTCCTCTTCTTCAGCGGGTTTCTGGTTGAACGCAAAGCCTATGCGCAACGGCACAGTCTTTGACCCCCATGAAAAAACCCCCTCCGGGAGGGGGGAAAAGCCCGCCACCGGGGTGGCGGCGGGGAAAGGTAGTTGTTCCACCGAACAAAATACTGCGACGGAACGGGAAGGGGTAGGGGATGGCCCGGGGTGGGAGAAGACCGGCTCCGAGGGGCGGGCCGGACGGGCTCCGCACGGCCGGGAAAAACCCTGCCGGGGAGCCAGGAAGTCAGCTCCGGCCGGGAGGGGCTGCCCTGAAGGGCGACCTCCGACCTCCCTATTGGAGGACCTCCAGGATCTGCTCGGCCAGGGACCGGGGAATCCCCGGCAGCTCGGCCACCTCTTCCGGCGAAGCCGCCATGAGGTTCCACAGCGTGCCGTAACGGTTGGCGATGGCCTCGATCCGTTTGGGCCCCAGCCCCTTGATTTCCATGTTCTGGAGGACCCTCACCAGTCGGCGGTGCTCCAAGGCCAGACCGATCCCGTCGGGATCCGTGGTGTCATGACCGTCGGCGGCCAGGTGGGAGAGAAACCCGAGCCACTCTTCGTGGCCCCAGCCCTGCGGATGCTCCTCCACAAAGCGCTGGAGCTCGAAGTCCAGATCGTGGGTAGCCATGGCAACGTTCCCTCGGCTTTCCGGCTTAGGGGAAGGGGATTGGATAGCTTGGGTAAATATCTCGCCTTCGTGGGCGAAAAGCCATGCCGGAGCCGCGCGTTTACCCGACGGAGGCGGAACGGTGACCGGAAAGCCTCTCCGGGGCCGGCGAGAGACCGGAGCGCCGAGTCCTGGCCCAAAGAAGAAGGACGCCCAGGGCCAGGAGAGTCTGGAACCAACGGACGCCAGGGTACCCGCTCCGGTAGAAGAAGATGAGGAAGAGGGCGGCTCCCACCAACAGCGGTTCCAACAGGCGGGTCCCCCACCTCATTCCCCTGGCCAAGGGCTCGCGGGCTCCCAGACGAAGGCCCAGCCAGGCGGAGCCCCACCCCAAGAGGGCTCCCCCCAGGACATCCGTGGGCCAATGCACGCCGACCGCCATGCGGGACACTCCCGCCAGGGTGGCTACCCCCAAGCAGAGCACGGCACCGGTCCTGGGAAGGCTCAGGGCTCCCACGCCCGCCAGGAGAAAGGCGGAGGCGGTGTGGCCCGATGGAAACGCCCCCCGGCGCAGGGCCGGTCCGATCACGTGGAGGGCCTCGGGGGGAAGAACCGCCGGGGGCCTGGGCAGCGAAAAGACCCCCTTGAAGGTCTGCAAAAGCACGACCATGAGGACGGCAGCCAGAAAGCCTCCCCAAACCCGCTCGGGATAGGTGCGGACCCATGGGAGGAACAAGACGGCCACCACGAGGCCGTCTCCCAGGAGGGTAAGATGGGCCCAGAGGGCGGGGCCGGTGTGGAGGGGCAAGCGGTTGAACCAGAGGAACAGGGGAACATCCCAGCCGCCCAACGCCACCCCGGCCAGGAAGACGCACAGCATAGCGGCCACAACCACCGCCCGCCCCGTAGGGGGGGGCGAATTGTGCGCTGCGGCTCCCCTGTTGGGCTGCTGGGGACCGGCGGATTCCGAAGGGGAACCTTCCGCCGTTCTCCGTTTCATGGGCCGTCGTCCCGAGGGCCGCGCCGCCCTTCCTCTGCCCTGCCGCCTTGTTCAGGAGGCGGAGGGGGGTCGGTGGACGCAGGGGGGTCCGAGGACCCTTCCAAGGCCCGGGCCAACACGATTCCCCCCTTTTGGAAGAGGATCTCCGTGGGGACTTCCAGCCGCGAAAGGCGAGTGATCCGGGTGAAGACCACTTCTCCCGGCAGAGGCTCCCGGAGGGGGGTGATGTTCCCGTAGTAGAAGGCGAAGCTGGGCATGTCCAGCCGCCACATCACCACCTTCCAGCCCTGGGCCCGGGCCAGCAAGGCTGCTTCCTTGGTGGGCCCCTGCTGGACCGCTCCCCAGGCAGGGACCACCGCCAGGGAGACCACGCCGGCCGTGACCAGGCCGGCACCCATCAGGCGCTGCCAGGGCGCGAGGCGGGGAAGGAGAACCAGGACGACCATGGCCAGAGCGCCCGTGGCCGTCCAGAAGCGGAAGGCTCCCCCCAACACCTCCGGGGCTACCGAAAGGATGGCCTGGGTATAGTCGTCCGCGCGGGGCCGGGCCAGGGCTACCACCTCGGGGAGGAACACAAGGAAGGAGGCCAGGGCCAGGGCCGGCAGCATGGGCAGCACCCGCCCCTGCAAATCTCCCCGGTAGCGCGCCATGAGGAGAAAAAGGGGAGTGGCTCCGTAGAGGATGTAATGGGGGAGCTGCGTACGGGAAAAGGAAAAGAACAGGAACACGAACCCGAACCAGATCCAGAGGAGGAGATCGAGATCGTCCTGGGCGGCCTGCCGAAGTCGCCCCAGGGTCCGCAGGAACAGGGGGGTATGGGGCAGAAGGACCAGGAGCGTGGCCACGACATAGTAGTAGAGGACTCCCCCGTGGCCCTCCATGGTATCGGCGAAGCGATTGAGGTTGTGCCGGAGGAAGAATCCCTCGAGGAAGGCTCCTCCGTCCTGTAGGTACACGGCCACGTACCAAGGAGCGGTGACCAGCAGGAACAGGAGCCATCCCAGGGGGTGCCGCGCGGCTTCAAGGAGGCGCCGGAACTGCCCGCGGGCGACGGCGAAAAGAGACAACGCTGCGGCCGGGACGACCACCCCCACCGGTCCCTTGGTAAGAAAGCCCAGGCCGCCCCACAGAAAAGCCCGGGAAAGGGCTCGCCGGTCGTTTCCCCGCCAGAAACGGTAGATGTCGAAGAGGGTGAGGGCCAAGAAAAGGTTGAGGAGGGCGTCGGCCGTGGCGGCCCGTCCGATGACCATGACCCAGAGGGAAGTGGCCGTGAGCATAGCTGCAGCCCAACCCGCCTCCTCCCCCCATTGCTTCCGGGCAAAGGCGCCGGTGAGGAGAACCCAGAGGAGAGCCGCCACCGCCGAATGGATCCGTACCCCCCATTCGTTCCATCCCAACAGGTGCACCCCCAGGAGCTGGGCGTAGTAGGTCAGGATCGGCTTGTCGTGACGCGGCTCCCCGTTCAGGGTCGTGGTAACGTAGTTCCCGCTGGCCACCATCTCGCGGGTGGCCTCGCTGAAGGCCCCTTCGTCGCGATCGAAGAGGGGGGCAGTGCCCAGGTTGACGAAGAAGGCCAGAAGGAGAGCTGCGGTGAGGAGGACTCCCCAGACCCGGCGGGTCCTGGGGGAGGGAGGGGGGAGGGGGTGGCTCATGGCAGACCTGCCCAGCCCCTGTCGCTCGGGGGTTCCGGCCCGCGGATGACGTAGGGCCGGGCCCGCGTGGACTCGTAGTAGGTGCGGGTCAGGAGCTCCGCCACCACGCCGGTGGTGAGGAACTGCAGGGAGGCGATGACCAACACCACACCCACCAACAGGAGGGGTCGAGTGCCGATATCCTGGCCCAAGGCGAACTTCACCCACGCCAAATAGGTGAGAATCCCCCCTCCCAGCCCCCCCAGGGCCAGTCCGATGGAGCCGAAGAAATGGCCGGGCCGGCTCCAATACCGCAAGAAGAAATGAACGGCCAACAGGTCCAACAGGACCCGGAAGGTTCGTCCCAAGCCGTATTTGGAACGTCCGGCCGGGCGGGGCCGGTGGTTCACGACGGCTTCGGCGATCCGTTTGGGGGACGTGGCCCAGGCGAACCAGGCCGGGATGAAGCGGTGCATTTCGCCGTACAGGCGCACGGACCGCAACACCGACGCTCGGTAGACCTTGACGCTGCACCCGTAGTCGTGGAGCCGGACCCCGGTGACGCGCCCGATGAGCCGGTTGGCCAGGAACGACGGGAACCGGCGAAGGAGGGCCCCGTCCCGGCGGTTCTTGCGCCACCCCACCACGAGATCCAGGTCTTCCTCCAAAAGGCGCCGAGCCAGGGGAAGGAGGTCAGCCGGATCGTTCTGCCGGTCTCCGTCCAGGGTGGCCACCAGGGTCCCCCGGGCCAGGTCCATCCCTGCCTGGGTGGCGGCGGTCTGCCCGAAGTTCCGTTGGAGGGGGACCACCACCACGTGGGATCCGAAACGTTCCTGGGCCCGGCGCAGCCGTTCCAGGGTGTCGTCCGTGCTCCCGTCGTCCACCAGGATCAGCTCCCACGGCCATGGTGAGGCGGCCAGGGCTTGATGAACCTCTTCCACCAGGAGCGACGCATTCTCTCCTTCGTTGAAGAAGGGGATCACCACGGACAAGGAGGGATGCACGGTGGTCGAGGCTCCAGGTTCCCGAATCATGCCCACAAGATAGCGGACCCTTGGCGGGAGGGCAGAGGGGGGGTGGAGGGGAGGGATCACCGCCTCCGGGTTGCGGGGCCTCTGGCGGGCAGGAGCAGCCCCAGGGCGGCGCAAAGGGCGGAGGCCCCCAGGACGAACAGGTGCAAGTTCACCGCGGCCTGCAAGGCATCCCGCGGGGGGACTCCCCACAGGACGAGACCGGCCACGACCCCGGCCTCATAGGTCCCCGCTCCGGCCACTCCGTGGACGGGGAGCACGCTGGAAAGTTCCCCCGTGGCGCTCCCCACCAGGGCGGGGGCCATGGGCATGGGGAAGAAGGCCCGAAGGATCCAGGCGTATACCAGGAGCTTGGCACCCCAGTTCAGGGCCGTCCAGCCCCAGGTTTCCCAGAAAACGGAGGACCGCGAAGGGAGGCCTGCCAGGGCGTTGGACAGCTGGTCCCGAATCTTCCCCTCCCTCTTCTCCAGGCGGGAGGCGAGCCGGCCCTGGAGTCGGAAAGCCCACCAGGGCAGCGGGGCAAGGAGGAGGGCCAGGGCTCCCCACCCACCGGCCGCGGCACCGGCGAGGACCGACACCCCGGCCAGGGTCAGAAGAAAATGGAGATCGAGAAAACGAAAATACAGCAGGGCCGGCAGGGATCGGCTGAGGGGAATCTGGAACGCCCCTTTCATGAGGAGGGGAAAGGAGGCCTCACCCGTTCGTGCCGGCAGAAGATTGTTGAGGAGGTTGTGGATCAGGGTCAGCCGAAGGGTGGCCCGGTAGCCCTGGCGGGTGTCGGGCCAGAAATACCGCCATACCCGCACGGCCCGCACGGCGTAACTGCCGGCTACCAAGAACAGGGCACCCGCCAGCTCCCCGGGGGGCAACTGGCCCCAGGGTTGCAGGAGGTTTCTCCACCCCAAGGAGCGGTGAACCCACCATGCCAGGGCCAGGAGGAGGAGCGAGCCCAGAACCCACCGCCATGCCGTTCCCCCCCGCGGCTTGCCGGTCATGAACCCTCGGGGCTGGTCCATCGGGCCAGCCACGCGAGCACCTCTTCGTGCCACAAAAGGCTGTTGGCGGGGCTCAAGACCCAGTGGTTCTCGTCGGGGAAGTAGAGGAAGCGGCTGGGAATTCCCCGGCGCTGGAGGGCGGTGAAGGTGGCCAGGCCCTGTTCCAAGGGAACACGAAAATCCAGTCCGCCATGGATCACCAGCATGGGGGTCTGCCAGCGGTCTACGTGGAGGGCGGGGTTGTGCTTCTCGAACTCGGCGGGCACCTCCCAATAGGGGCCGCCGTGTTCCCATTCGGGGAACCAGAGTTCCTCGGTGGCGAAGTACATCATCCGCTGATCGAACACGCCGTCGTGGTTCACCAGACAACGGAAGCCCTCGGGCCATTGGCCGGCGATCCAATTGATCATATACCCCCCGTACGAGGCTCCCAGGGCGCAGGCCCGGGAACCGTCCATCCACGGGTAGCGGGCCAAGGCGGCGGCGAGGCCTTTCTTCAGGTCCTCCAGGGGCTTGCCGCCCCAGTCCTGTCGAATGGCATCGGTGAAGGCCTGCCCGTAACCTGTGGATCCATGGAAGTCCACCATCACCACGGCGTAGCCCGCCCCGGCAAAAACCTGGGGGTTCCAGCGGTAATGGAAGGTGTTGGAGGACGACCCCTGGGGCCCGCCGTGGATGATGAAGGCCACCGGGTAACGCCGGCCCTCCTGGAACAGGGCCGGCTGGAGGACCCAGGCGTACACCGTTTCCCCTCCAGCACCCGCAAAGGTCATCTGCTCGGCCCTTCCGAAGGCCAGCCCGCGGAGGCGCCCTTCGTTGAGTCGGGTCAGAGGCCGGAGGTCCGAGCCGTCGGGCCTTGCCGAATAGAGTTCCACCGGCGAGGTGAAATGATCCAGGCCGAACACGATCCGCTCCCCGGCGTAGGCAGGGTATCGGACAGTGCCCTCGCGGCGGATTTCCCGCACCTCTCCGGTGCCCACATCCACCGAGAACAACGACGTGTTGCCCAGATTCTGGGCCGTCACCAGGAGGGTGCGTCCGTCCGGAGAAAAGGCCATGGAACCCACGGACCGGTCCCAATCCTGGGTCAGGACCCTCTCTTGGTCCGTGGGCCAGGCCCGCAGGACGATGCGGAAGCGGTCCGCTTCGTAGCCCGGCCGCTCCATGGCCAGGTAAGCCAGGGTCTTTCCATCAGGGCTGAAAAGGGGCTGGGTGTCCCAGGCCCGATTGCGGGTGGTGAGCCGTTGGGCGGGCCGTGAGCCGTCCACGGGGGCGAGGTAGAGATCGAAATCGGTGGACCAGGCCTCTTGAGGGCCGGCCACTTTTGTGGTGAAGACCACTGCGCGGGAATCCGGAGTGAAGGTGAACTCTTCCGGTCCCCCGAAGGGGAGGGAAGGAGCGTCGGCATCCATCCCAGCCATGAGGTCCACCGCCGAACCCTCGCCGGACGAAGGCACGACGAAAAGGTGGGATCGGCGGCCGTCCTTCCAAGTGTCCCAGTGGCGCACGAACAGGCGGTCGTAGGCGACCCCCGAGGCCCTGCGCCCCTCCGACTGGCCGGCTTTGGCCACACTGCATTCCAGGTCCGGGCAGTCGGGGAAGACGCGCAGGCTCACCACCAGCAGGCGGCCGTCGGGAGAAACCGCCAGACTTCCCACCTCCAGGGGGAGGCGGGTAACCTGCTGGGCTTCGCCGCCCTGTACGGAAATCCGCCACACCTGGGAACTGCCCGAACGGGTGGAAAGGAAGAACACCGACGTGCCGTCGGGAGCCCAGCGGGGGTTGTAGTCGGCGGCAGGGTGGCTGGTGAGGGGGCGCGGGTCCTTCCCGTCGCTCCCCACGATCCAAAGGTCGGACCGCCGCCGGTAGGCGGTCCAATCCATGGAGCTGACCCCGAAGACGATCCACTTCCCGTCGGGGGACACCTGGGCATCGGAAATCCGATCCATTTCCCAAAGGTCCCGGGGCGTGAAGGGGCGGGGAGTTTGGGAAGAGGCCGTTTCTCCGCTTCCCAGCACCCACGCCACGGCCAGGATCCCTCCCCGGAGGGCAGGGCTCAGGGGCATCCGCCGTGGGTATCCGGCGCGGCTCGAGACCTCGTTCATGATCCTTGCTCTCCTGTTTCGCGTGTCTTGCGGGGCCGAGGGGTGAAGGAGACCCCACCCCGCCTGAAAAGCTTTCCGGGAGCCTCGCGGACCCCTCCTCCCCCCACCCGGCGTCAAGGCAGGCGGGACTCCCGGGAGCTTCCCACCTCCGCCAGCTCCAGCACCATTTGGGCCGTCTCCTCCACCGCCCGGTCCGTCACGTCCACCACCGGGCAGCCCAGCTCCCGGTAGACCTCCTGCGCATAGGCGATCTCCGCCCGGATCCGCCGGATGTCCGCGTAGCTCAGGGGGCCGGGCACCCCCATGCTCTTGGCTCGGGCGGCCCGGATCCCCGCCAGCTTTGCCGGGCTGATGATCAAGCCCACCAGCTTGCGGGGATTCAGGCGGTGAATTTCACGGGGAAGAGGGATTTCGGGGGCCAAGGGGAGGTTGGCCACCTTGATCCCCAGGTTGGCCAGGTACATGCTCACCGGGGTTTTGCTGGACCGGCTCACCCCCAGCAGGACCAGATCGGCGTTCCGGTACCCTTGGGGGTCCTTGCCGTCGTCGTGTTGCACCGCGAACTCGATGGCTTCCACCCTGCGGAAGTACCGCTCGTCCAACCGGTGGATCTTGCCGGGCTCCAGGAGCGGCTTCCGACCGGTGATCTGCTCCAGCCCCGCCAGAGCCGGGCCCATGAGGTCCAGGATCGGCGTCCCGTCCCGGGCGGCCCGGGACAGGATCACCTCCCGCACTTTGGGAAGCACCACGGTAAAGATCACGAAGGTGGGCTGGACCCGGGCCGCAGCCATGATCTCCTCGGCGGCTTCGGGAGTGTCCACCTGGCGGAACCGACGGAGAAGCACGGAGCCCTCGGGGAACTGGCTCATGGCGGCTTTGGCCACCAGCTGGGCTGTCTCTCCCATGGAGTCCGACACCACGAAGATGGTGGGGTGCTGCAGGAGGGGTGCTTTCTTGGCCACGGAGGCACTCCCGTCGAGGTGGAAACCGGCCGGGCAAGGGGGCGGGCGCCGTTCCATCTCAAGATACCCGATTTCCTTCCTGCCCATAGGGGGAGGGGACCCGAGGGGCCCCTCCGGAGGGATCAGCTTGAGCTTTTTCCTTGGGGGGCGTACCCTCTTGGAAAGGTGCGACGAGTGGCCGGATGGGGGGCAACCGGTCCCTCGCTCCACCCGGGCCGACAGGGGAGCTTCTTGGCCGGTGGGGGAGGGGGCGTGCCGGAAGCACGACTTCCATGAGGAGGGTAGCGCGTGAGGAGCACCGACATGGCATCGATCGTGTTTTTGCTGGCGGTCTTGGTTTTCACCGTGGTCATCGTGGAAGAACGATGGCTCCGGGTGGCGGCGGCCTTCCTCCCGGCCCTCCTCCTGGTGCAGCTGGCCACGGAAGCCGGCCGGGACAGAGGCCAAGGCACCTGAAGCCATGTCGGGCAGGAGTCCCGCCGGGGACTTGCTGGCCCTCCTGGGCCGCTGGGGGGTGACCCATCTGGTGGGGGTTCCCGACAACACCTCGGCGCCCCTGTTCGACGTGTCGGCTTTCCGGAGCGGGGGAGCGGAGATGGGGGGCGGGGAAAGGCAAGAAGTCCCGGCCATCAGGAAAGGGGAAGGGCCGCACAAGTCTCGCCCCCGGCTCCTGAGGGTGACCCGGGAGGGAGAAGGAGTGGCCCTGGCTGCCGGCCTCTGGCTCGGGGGTGGTGTGGGGGTGGTGGTCATGCAGAATACCGGCCTTCTGGAGTCGGGAGATGCCCTGAGGGGGACGGCTTCGCGAATGGGAGTCCCCCTGCTCCTGCTGGTGACCTGCCGAGGGTTTGCCTCGGCGCGAAGCATGGGCCTGGACCCCCTCGAGGCCGAGATCCGGCGAAGGGAGCTGACCTGCGAAGCGGTGGATTCGGTGGCCCTCATGACGGCGCCTACCCTGAGGGCGTGGGGAATCCCGTGGGAACACTGGAGAGACCCTGCGGATCTTGGTCCGGTGGTGCGGGCTTGGGAGCGGGCCCAGGAGGAGGAGAGGCCGGTGGCGGTCCTGGTGGAGGTGGAGTTGGGGGGGGGGGGGGGGAAGGAGGGGGGGCGGGAGGAAGCTCGGGCCCGGCCAAGGGGCCGGACGGAACGCTTAGGGAGTGGAGGGG
>JAUQOX010000008.1:24795-28209 GCA_030550695.1 Gemmatimonadota bacterium
GGTTTTTGGTGGGGGTGGGTGGGTGTTGGCGGGGGGCCCTGGGTGGTTGTGGGGGGGGGGGGTGGTGGGTGGGGTTGGTGGTGGGGGGGGGGGGGGTGTATGGGGGGGGGGGGGGAGGAAGCTCGGGCCCGGCCCATGGGCCGGACGGATCGGCTCTGGAGTGGAGGGGAAGAACGGGTGTCCTGCCATGGCAGGCCCCCCGCTCCCGAGGGAGCGTCCTTGGGGCCCACCTGGCGCTGCGGTGGAAGGGGGAGCGCTCGGATGAGCAAGGACGACCTCCTTCTTCCCCTCCTTCGCCGAAGGACTGATGAAGTGGTGGTGACCTCCATGGGGATCACCCGCCCCTGGGGAAGGATCTCCCATCATGACCTGGATTTCGCCTCGGCCGACAGCGCCATGGGACACACGGCGGATTTGGCTCTGGGGATCGCCTTGGCCCATCCGTCGAGAAAGGTGATCTGCCTGAACGGAGACGGCAGCATGCTCATGAACCTGGGAACGCTGGTGACGGCAGCAGAAGCCCAGGCGGAGAACTACGTCCTGTTCGTCCTGGAAAACGGCACTTACGAGATTACCGGCAACCAGCCGATTCCTGGCGCCGGCCGCGTGGATTTTGCCGGCTTGGCCTCGGCTTGTGGGTTTCGGCGGGTATACTCCGTAAGTTCACGAGGGGACCTGGAAGCTCTGCTTCCTGGCATCCTCTCGGAGCCCGGACCCACGTTCGTGCATGTGCGGCTCGCTCCCGGATCCGAAGGACCCATCCGCCGGAGTCGCGGGGAGGCTTCCCGATATCTTCAGGTGTCCCTTGCCGAGTGGTCTCGGCAGTTCCGGCGGGCGCTGGCGGAACGGGCCGTCGGTATGCACTCCGGCCGCTGCTAGGGTCTTTCCCCCTTCCATGGTTTCTCTGTATCCTTGCGGGAGTCCCCTCGCATTGTTCTTCTCATCGCCAACACCTCTGCTTGAAGGAGATACCATGAGTCGAAGCCGCCTCCGGTTCGCCTGGGTGCTGTTCCTCGTGGCCGGTGCCTGGGCTCTGTTCCCCGCGCCTACCCTTGGCCAGCAGTTCCGCCCCCAGAAGCCGATCCTCCACGGCAGGCATTGGATTGCCATCACCGGGAAACCCATGGCGGCCACGGCCGGCGCCATGATGTTCCTGAAGGGTGGCAACGCTGTGGATGCGGCCTGCGCCATGCTGGCGGCGGTGTCCACCATGTGGGATGTGCTGAGCTGGGGAGGGGAAACCCAGGCCCTGATCTACAACCCCCACACCAAGAAGGTCTTGGGCGTGAACGCCCTGGGTGTAGCCCCTTCCGGCGCCACGGCGGCGTTCTACCGGGATCGCGGCTACCGATATCCGCCGGAACACGGACCACTTGCTGCCATCACACCGGGGACCCCGGGAGGGCTCATGGTGATGTTGGCGGAGTGGGGAAGGCTGAGCCTGGCCGATGTCTTGGGGCCGGCCATGGAGATGGCCGAGGGTTACCCCATGGAGGCCGAGACGGTGCAGCGGATCCGTTCCAACCGCAGGGTCATGGCCGAGTGGCCTTACACCCGAGCCCTGTTCTTTACCCATCCGGACGACGAGAACAACCCGGGACCACGGGAAGGAGAGATCTTCAGGCAGCCTGATCTGCTGGAGACGTTGAAAAAGCTGGTGGAGGCCGAAGCCCGGGCCCTGGCGCAAGGGAAGAGTCGGAAGGAAGCCATCTATGCGGCCTACGACCGCTTCTATCGGGGAGACATTGCCCGGGAGCTGGTTCGGAGTACCCAGGAGCAGGGCGGTCTGATCACCATGGAAGATCTGGACCGCTGGCAGGTTCTCATCGAGGAACCGGTTTCCACCACCTACAAGGGGATCGAGGTCTACAAGCTCACGGTCTGGACGCAAGGGCCCGTGCTCCTGCAGGCGTTGAACATGTTAGAAGGCCTGGATCTCAAGTCCATGGGCTACAACTCGGCGGAGTACCTCCATACCCTCTATCAGGTCATGAACCTGGCCTTCGCCGACCGGGATTTCTACTATGGCGATCCCTATTTCCCTCCCGAAGAGCCTGTGGCAGGACTCCTCTCCAAGGAGTACGCCCGGAGCCGCATCCGGCTGATGGACCGGGAGAAGAACGACCCCGATGTGCGTCCCGGTGATCCTTATCCGTTCATGGGTGCGACGAACCCCTTTGCCGAGTACCTGGCCAGGTGGAGCACCCGCAGCGGCGAAGCAGATCGTGGCGCTCCCGTTGCCTGGCCCGAGGACCGTTCCCCCTACCATCAGCCGTTCTATGCGGGAACCACGTCCATCCAGGCGGCAGACAAGGAAGGGTGGGTGGTCTCTGTGACGCCTTCGGGGGGCTGGGTCCCCGCGGTCATCGCGGGAAGGACCGGTGTGGGTCTGAGCCAGCGAGCCCAGAGCTTCGTTCTGGATCCGGCGGACGGGCCTTTCAACGTCATCGAACCGGGCAAGCGCCCGCGAGTTACCCTGACGCCAAGCCTGGCTTTGAAGGAAGGACGTCCCTTCCTCTCCTTTGCCGTCCAAGGAGGGGACAGTCAGGATCAGAACCTCCTGCAATTCTTCCTCAACATGGTCGAGTGGGGGATGAACGTGCAGCAGGCCGTGGAAGCACCCAACATGAACAGCTATCAGATGCGCTCTTCCTTCGGCAATCACGAATCGCAGCCCGGCCGAATGCTGTTGCATGACGGCACGCCGCAAGATGTGCGTACTCGGCTGGAAGCCATGGGCTACCGGCTTACCTTTTCATCGCGAACCTCCGGTCCCATCAACGCGATCTTCTTCGATTGGGCGAACGGGGCTTTCTGGGGAGGTTCGAGCAACCACGGCGACGACTACGGTGTGGTGTGGCAGTAGCCGGGCCTGACCTTTCGAAAGCATAGGGGCACCGAGACAAGACTCTTGTTGAAGTGCCCCATTTCTTTGTAACTTCCTGTGACGCGGCGTTGCGGCGGGCGGTCCCGGCCTTCCCGCCCGCCTGGTGAGGCCGCCGTCGTCAGGGTTGGATGCCTTTGCGGAAGAAGGAGAGACCTCAGCCGCGCGGCTTGTCTGGGCTTTCCGCAGGCATCGATGGTAAACCTGGCCGACTCTCTTGGGGTCGGCCCCCAATCAGGGGGATGTTCAGCATGGCGAAGACCGAGCAGAAGGAAGCGACGGCCAAGGCGGCTCCGGCCAAGAAGGCCACTGCGAAGCGGGCCACGGCGGCCAAGAAGACGACGGCTGCCAAGGCCGCCGGTGCCAAGAAGCCGGCCGCGAAGAAGACCGCCGCCAAGGCCGCCACCAAGAAGGCGCCGGCCAAGAAGACGACGGCTGCCAAGGCCGCCGGTGCCAAGAAGCCGGCCGCGAAGAAGACCGCCGCCAAGGCCGCCACCAAGAAGGCGCCGGCCAAGAAGACGACGGCTGCC